>JBDKUU010001108.1:0-9173 GCA_039679525.1 Phycisphaerales bacterium
CAGGCGTATTCCCACTGAATTTCGGTGGGCAGAGTGAACCGCTTGCCGGTCTTGTTCGACAGCCAATCACAGAAAGCCATCGCCTGATTCCAGGAGACGCGCACCACAGGTTGCTCCGGTCGACGCAAGAGATGCCCCCGTTCATAGTCCCCGAACTGATACTGTTCGCCCGTTTCCAGGCCACTGTCGTGCGCGGGATCGAAGCAGGCGTATTGTCGATTGGTGATCTCGAACCGACCCATCCAGAAGGCCTTGCCGACGACGGCCGGATGAGCGGGACGTTCGTTGGGATAGCCATGGTCGCTCCCCATGACAAATGCGCCGGACGGAATTCGGACCAGTTCGATCGTCACGCCGTCGGCAAGTGAGACGCTCATGGATTCAGGCGGCGAAGAGAGCTTGGGACTGAGATGCCCCGCCGGCACGGCTGCTGGGGCTTGCGGCTCGATCTCAGCCATCCTTTGAATGGGTGGATTGGTGTTGGAGGATGCGGCCACCGAAAGAATGGCTGCTGGATAAACGGCTTCGAGATCCTCGTCGATTCCCGCGTAGCGGCGGTGCAATTCACGTCGACGGGCGGCGCCCGGCGTGACCAGCTTGGCTTTCTCAGGAATATGACCGACAACTTCTTGCCATGTTCCGTGAGCGGGGGCGTTCAGATCGATCCAGGTGATGAGTCGATCCCACGCCTCAGCGTCCAGACACACGCCATAATGCCCGTCGCGCAGGATCTGGATCAGTTCGCTCGTATCGGCGTGAAAATCCCGAGGGGCCAGCATGTGCGCGTCGCTTTCCAGCGTGGGAGTGTGGACGAATCGTCGCAGCGCCATGTACGAAGGGGTGAAGTGCATCTGGAAAGCCGATGGAACGTCTTCGGCCGGCCGGGCAGTCAGATCGAATGCTGTCAGTCCGTTTTCCAGCGGTCGGCCATCGTGGCACCGGATGCAATGAGCGTCCAACACCGGCTGGACTTCCCGTACGAACGAGAACCCCCGCGGCGGGCCGTACCACGGTTTGATCTCTGATGGCGCTCGCGCCATGGCCATCGCATGCGGCCGGACCGGCGGGGCGGAATTCTGCGGCTCGTGACAACCGGCACAGGAGACCACCTCGCCGGGCATGGCCGTGAACCAGCTACGCATCAGCGCCAAGGCTTTGCCTTCCGCATCCAGCGGTTGGACCGCGACAGGCGTACAGGCGGGCACTTGAAAATGAGCGGATCCGTCCGTCTCGACGGGCACTGTCCCGAGGATTCGTTTGACGTCCCAGGGACCGTCGAAGCCGACGCGGTCCGGCTCGCCGCCGAATCCGTGAAACGTGAACTCATAACTGATCAGCCGGAGGGACTTGACGGCTCCGCGGGGCACGTCTCGGAGCCCTGGACCGTAATAGACGTCCATCAGGAAGACGGTGGCTTCCTTTTGATCGGGTTGTACGGTGTCCGCAATCACCGGTTGTCGCGGCGTCTTTCGCAGCGGAATGGGTTCGAGCATCGCCCGGCCCGGCTCCTCGTGCAGCAGTACGAAGTTGTCGAAGACATCCACCAGGTAGACGCCCCACAGCGAGGTCCTGGTGGGCTTGCAGGAGACGAGGAAGTACTTCTCGCTGAGTGGATAGGGATGTAAGAACAACGGCCAACTGCCGCCGATCAGCCCGTCCAGGATGACCGGCTCAACCTTCTTCCCGAAGCCCGGTATGCGCTGTACGACGCCGCTGGTCTCCTGGTTGCCTTTGGCGGGGTCCAGGATGACAAGTTGCCCCTGACGCGGCAGATCATGATGGCCGCCAACGACCGTAATCACCTTCGATGGGTGATTCGGGATGGGTCGGGCGAAGAACATGGCCGTCGGCCAGAAGGAATTGCTGCCATAGTACTGCATCTGGCGGGCGCCGTCCGGATTGGCATGGAACAGCAATCGCATGAACGCATGGGCGATATCGGCGTACTCCCACCGCTGGTACAGGATCTGCCCGTTGTTCAGGACCGTGGGACACCAGTTGTGGTCTTGATCGTTCGTCAGGCGACGAATCCGCCCATCGCGTTCGCACAAGTAGAGGTTGGCCACCTCCGAAGCCCCGCCGACACAAGGTACGCCGATGAACGGAGCCGTCGACGTAAAGACAATGCGTCCGTCGGGCAGATAACAGGCATCGAAGTTGTGCACGTCTGGTTCGTCGATCAGAGGAAGCCGGGTCAACTGCCCATTGTCCAAACGAAGCTCGGCCACTCCCCATCGGCCGTTGGCGTCCGGCATCGACAGCAGCAGCCGGTCCGCATCGTAGTGCAGGTCGAGGTCGCCGATGAACCGATCGCCCTCGGGTCGGAAGATCGTCTCCAACTTCCCGCTCGGCCGAACGGGCGACAAGGCGACGAGCGTATTGTCATAGCCATCCGGCTTGAGGTCCGGATTGCTGTTGAAGTTGGTCGGCAGGCCCAACTGATCGGCCCGCCGCCGAATCATCAACAATCGGTCGAAGTCCAAGAGAGGATTGGCGAGCAAAGCCTCGTTCTTCAACTCCTCAAATTGCTTCTCAATGGCCGCATATGCAGCCGGCTCAGAATCCTTCGAGAGACGATCGTGTCGCCCCCGAAGTTCCCGCAGACGCTCCAGGTAGACGTCGCCCTGTGCGTAACGATCCGGAAACTGGGCCGACAGGTCCTCGATGGCCATTCGTAGCGCCCGCCATCGTTGTTGAGAGACACCCGGTTCTTCCGGGGAGGCCACGGGAGGATACTCCGATCGAATCACGAAGGGACGCCACGTCTGTCGGTCGGCCAGGTAATTCAGCAGGTTTGAGGTCAACCGTGTCAGGTTGCCAAGATACGGGCTCTCGGAGTCGGCGTAATCGGGCCAATGCCAGCCAAAGACGATCACACGCCCCTGCCCCAAGACGTATTCGACGAGAGGATTCTCCGGGCCGGAGGGCGTTTTCGCCAGAACCATGCCTTCCGCGGGTCCGCCCCAATAGAAATCGGCCACCGCACGGCAACCCCCTCGGCTCAGCCAAATGAGGCCCCCATCGCCCTGCAGGCCGGTGAAAGCGGGGTGCCTCTTCTCGACCGGAACCATACCGGCCGGGTCACGCCAGTTGTCCAGTTCGTGGCGCTGAGGGCGTATTTGCGTTTCGAGGCCAAGCTGTGCGACCATGGCCAAGGCGCCGCCGGAAAGCAGCACGCCGCCGCCGTTCTCGGCGAACTCTCGAATCTCGGCGAGGCTGCGCCCTTGATACATGAGGTTTCGCTCGATGGCGTCGCCCTGGTGATACCAGAGAACGTCGAACTCGCTCATCTTCCGGGCGTTGCCGGAGGAGTCGGCGAAAGAGCCGTCCTTCTGCCGCAAGAGGAGTGTCGCCTCACCCGGTTTCCCGGCGGCCCGCCACGCCGCCTGATTGTGCGGGCCCATCTCGTCCATCGCCGATTCAACGGCCAGGAACCCAATCCGTAGGGGCCCGGCGTTCAGCACTGCGGTATTGAGGAGCACCATGCCGAGCGTGGCGACGATCCCCATCCATGGTCTTCTGTCACACTGCGGTCGGATGACAGGCATCAGATGACTCCCACAAGACACAAAACCCGGCGATGCACGCGACTTCTGCGTACGATGCCTTCCATCATACCACGACTGCCACAAAAGCCGAGAGCAGACATTGCCTTCCGGATACTGTCGTAGTATGACGGTATCTGGAAGATATTGGATAGAGACATGGATGAAGTATCTGAAAAAGTGTTTGAGAGGCTGCCTTTCGACGTGCGTCCGCTCAAACCGGGCGCTTCGGGGACACTGCGCCTTGAGGATGCTGGTGTGGGCGTATATACTGGCGGCGGATGGGTGCGTGAGACAGGAGTGGGACAGGTTGCCGGTCTGTGAGCATAGGAGTCGTGAATGGGGATTGTATCGGCCAGGAAGATGCTGCTGAAGGCCGCGGCGGGCAAATACGCCATCGGGGCTTTCAATGTCACGAACATCGTCCAAATGAAGGCTGTCATCGAGGCGGCACATCGGAAAAAGACCCCCGTCATTCTTCAAACCTCCGTCGCGCCCGTCCGGTTTCTGGGGGTGAAGGTGCTGGTCGCGGCGTACCGCGCCCTGGCGGAAGCCGCGTCTGTTCCCATCTGCCTGCACCTGGATCATTGCACCGATGTGGATCTGTGCAAAGCCGCTGCCGACGCCGGCTACACCAATGTCATGATTGACGCGTCGAAGGAGGACTTCGAGGCCAACGTCCGCATCACGAAGGCCGTGACGGATTATTGCCATGCCCTGGGCGACATCACGGTCGAAGGCGAACTGGGCACGGTCTGCGGCGTGGAGGACCAGATCAAGGTCACCGAGGACGAGGCCTCGCTGTGCGATCCTGAGAAGGCCGAGGAATTTGTCCGGCGCACCGGCGTCGATCTGTTCGCGCCGGCCATCGGCACCGCCCACGGGGTGTACAAGACGAAGAACCCGAAGCTCCACTTCGACCTCCTGCAAAAGGTCTTCGAAACGCTCAATGGCGCCGGGCCGACGGTCCCGCTGGTCATCCACGGCGGGACGGGGCTTCAGGACGACGTGGTGCGAAAGCTCGTGGCGTGCGGCGGATGCAAGTTCAACGTCTCCACGGAGCTCAAACACACGCTCATCGACGCGACGTACGGCTACATCAGCGCGCATCGGGATGAGTACAATCCCGGGCGACTGGATGACGCGGTTTCCCAGGCGACGATTCAGATGGTCGAGCGATGGATCGACGTCCTGGGATGCGCGGGAAAGGCCGGGTGAGGCGCACCATGCCGGAAATCAAGGCCATCTTCTTCGACCAGGACGGCGTGATCGTCGATACGGAGCGGGACGGCCATCGGGTCGCGTTCAACCGGGCGTTTGAGAGCTTCGGATTCAGCGTTCGCTGGGATGTCGCGAAGTACCATGAGATGCTGCAGGTCGGCGGCGGCAAGGAACGCATGCGGCATCAATTGCGCACCGAAGGCTTCGGCAGGGAGATTCCTCCCGATCAGGAGGATGCCCTGATCGCCCAGCTCCATCAGCGGAAGACGGATATCTTCATTGAGATGATCGATCGCAGGGAGTTGCCGCTGCGGCCGGGCGTGCACCGCCTGATGCAGGAGGCTTGTCGCCGCGGGTTGGCGCTGGGCGTCTGCACGACATCGGCCGAAAGGGCGGCTCGAGCCATCCTCGATGGCCTGCTCGCCGATATCCATTTCGACCTCGTCCTGGCCGGGGACATCGTCAAGCGAAAGAAGCCGGACCCGGAGATCTATCTCCTGGCGTTGGAGAAGACCGGCCTGCGGCCCGAGCAGTGCGTCGTCGTCGAGGATTCGAGCAACGGGGTCAAGGCCGCCAAGGCCGCCGGAATGAAAGTTGTGGCGACCGTGAACGACTACACGCGAGACGAGGATCTGAGTCTGGCCGACATCGTCCTGTCCTGCCTGGGCGACGAAGGCGGCCCGCGGGCGGAGTTGATCCGCAGCCGCAAGTCTTGGAAGACCGATGGGATCGTTCGCGTGACCGATCTGATGAACTACTTTCAGTGACGGCGATCAGGCAGCCGCCGGATGAGAGGTCCGATGGATTCAAGCAATAGGAAAAGGCTCAAAGGCATCTTCGCCCCAATCGCCACACCGTTTGCAGACGACGAAGCCCTCGATATCCGGGCCCTGGCACACAACATGGCTCTCTATCGGGAGACCGGGCTTCGGGGCTACCTGGTCCTCGGCTCCAACGGGGAAAACAAGAGCCTCAGCGAAGAGGAGAGACAAAGGGCTGTCGATGTGGTCCTGGAGGGCAGGGGGGATGAGCAGGTCGTGATCGCCGGCGTCATGTACGAGGCCCAGCGTCACGCCGAGCAGTCCCTCGATTGGCTGGCCTCGCGGAGCGTCGAGTACGCGCTCGTCCAGAGCCCGTCGTACTTCCGGAAGCAGTTGACGGACGATTGCCTGTATCGCTACTTCACGACGCTGGCGGACCGTGCCCGCATTCCGGTGCTCCTCTACAACAGCCCGGGTTTCAACGGCATGACGCTTTCCTTCGAGCTGATCCAAAGACTGTCGGAGCATCCCAACATCGTCGGGATGAAAGACAGCACGCCCGGCTGCGACCTCAAGATCATGGACTTGGACCGCGATGATTTTTGCGTCATGGTGGGTTCGATCGGCAAACTTCGCGGCTTCGTGGAAAAGGGATCGATCGGAGGGACGGTGTCTCTGGCCGACTACAGTCCGAGCCCGGCGGTCCGGCTTCACGAGGCGCTCATGGAGGGCTGGACGCCGGACTCTGAGAGCCTGAATCAAAGACTCAACGAGGCGAACCATCGCATCGCGGGGCAGTTCGGGGTGCCGGGAGTCAAGGCGGCCATGAATCTGCTGGGATTCAGGGGCGGGATTCCCAGGCGGCCTCTGTGCCCGCTGGACGCGAATCAGATCGTCTCCGTCAGAACCGCCCTGATCGAGGCTGGAGCGCTGGAACCGTGAGGGACATTCTGGCCATCGACGTCGGCACGACTGCGTTCAAGATGGGCGTCTTCAGTCCCGGCCTGGACTTGAAGTGCAGCGCGTCCCGCGAGTACGAGGTCCGCGTCTATGACCAGGGCAAAGCCGACATCGACCCGCAAAAGTGGTGGGATGCCCTGGGGTCCTGTTGCCGGGAACTCCAGCCGCACTTGGCCGAGATTGGCGTTCTGTCGCTATCGGTGACCACCCCCGGGCTTACCGCCATGGCTGAGGACGGGACCGCCCTGGGACCGGCGATTCTCTTCTTCGACCGGCGGTCGCAGCAGCAGGCCCAGAGGATTCGACGCGACGTGGGCGAGGAGTTCCTTCTCGCCGAAGCGTGCAATCTGCCCGTCTCGGGCGGCTCGTCGCTGTGCTCCATCCTGTGGATTCGCGACAACCAGCCCGACGTGTGGAGTCGAACGTGCAAGTTCGGGCACACCAACACGTACATGGTCAAGAGACTCACGGGGCAGTGGGCCATCGACCCTTCGACGATGTCCATCACCGGACTCTACGACACGCGGCGCAATCAGCTCTCGTGGCTCGACAGGGTTTTGGAGAAGACGGGAATCGATCCGGAGAGACTGCCGCCCCTGATGCCCAGCCACGCGGCCGCGGGGATCGTATTGCCCGAAATCGCCGAGGAACTGGGGCTGCCTCGCGGAGCGACAGTGCTCTGCGGCGGCAACGACGCCGTGCTGGCGGGGCTCTCCGCGGGGCTCGCCGATCCGGGACAGGTCGTCGATATCGCGGGGACCTGCGAGATCGCGGCGGTCTGCGTCGATCGGCCGATCGGGTCGCCGAACTACAATATTCGATGTCACGTTCTTCCGGACCGGTGGATGACGTTCTTCGTCCTGAACACGGGCGGCAAGGCGCTGGAATGGTTTCATTCGGTGTTCTGCCGCGATTTGTCGAAGGACGAGTTCTACGAACGGTTTGTCCCCCAGACGATTGCCGACTACCTGGCGCAGGGCGCGTCCAACGAGGACGCGCTGCCGGAATACGTTCCCTATCTGCAAGGCTCCCGCTACAGCCTGGAGCATCTGACGGCGAGCTTCTCGAATGTCACCCTGGAGACGGATCGACAGCGGATGCTGCTCGGCCTGTTGCGAGGCAATCTCCGTTACGTGGGCAGCCATCTAAAGGAAGTGTCGCAGTTTATCGAACTGAAGCAGCCCATCATCACCACCGGCGGGGGCGCCAGGATTCGGGGCCTGGATCTCCTGAAGAGACGGTGGATGGCCGCATTGGAGTATCGTTACCAGGACCAGTCGTCGCTGCTCGGCGCCGCGATGCTGGGAAAGATGTATGAGGATGGAATATGAAGCTATCGGCAGTCGCCCGTGACATACTGAAGCCCCGGCAGTAGCACGTCTATCGCGTTCAAACGAAGGCCGCCGGCCCCAAAGGAAAGCTGCCGATGACGGCTGAGTTCCTGCGGAATTCGCCTTGCGGCGACGTCTTCGGGTGGATCGAGAACGCGGGTCAGGGGTGGGACCCGAACGATTTTGGAAAGAAACAGTTCCTGATCCTGGGCATGCACGGCGGAATCCGCGCCCAGGATGGGACGCCCGTCGCCTTGACGTACAGCACCGGGCAATTCGAGCCGGTCCTGCTCGCGGAGGAGGCGGCTTCGGAGATCAAACGGCTTGGCGCGATTCCTTTCGCCTCCTTCGTCACCGAACACTGCGACGGACGCACTCAGAGCACCGCCGGAATGATGGACAGCCTCGCCTATCGCAACGACGCCGCCATCGTACTGCGGCGGCTGATTCGCAGCCTGCCCCGACGGCACGGCGTGCTGGGGATCGCCAACTGCGACAAGGGACTGCCCGCGATGATGATGGCCCTCGGGGCCATGAAGGACCTGCCCTCGGTGCTGATCCCCGGCGGCGTGACGTTGCCTCCGGCCGCGGGCGAGGATGCCGGGAAGGTACAGAGCCTGCCCGCCCGGTTCGCCAGGGGCGAGGTCACGCTGGACTACGCCCAGCAGGTCGCATGCACGGCCTGCGCTTCGCCCGGAGGGTCCTGCCAATTTTTGGGAACGGCCTCTACCTCGCAGGTGGTTGGCGAGGCCCTGGGGCTCAGCGTACTGCATTCGGCCCTGGCCCCGTCGGGCCAGCCCATTTGGCTCGAGTTGGCCCGCTCTTCCGCCCGGGCGCTGCTGGCGCTGGAAGAGCGGGGGATCGCGATCAAGGACGTGCTGACGGACGGGGCCATTCGCAACGCCATGATCGTCCATGCCGCGTTCGGCGGATCGATGAACCTCCTGCTCCATCTGCCCGCAATCGCTCACGCGGCCGGCCTGAAGCGGCCGACGGTCGATGACTGGGCCGCCGTGAACCGCCAGGTGCCCCGCCTGGTCGATGTGCTGCACAACGGGCCCAGGAATCATCCGACCGTTCAGGTGTATCTGGCCGGGGGAGTTCCGGAAGTCATGCTGCGCCTGCGGGAATTGGACGTGTTGGACCTCGATGTGCTGACCGTCACCGGCGATCGCCTCGGGCTGCTCCTGGAGCAGTGGGAACGGTCCGAGCGTCGAGCCCGGCTGCGAGCCGCTCTGCGGGAACAGGACTGCGTCGATCCGGAGGACGTCATCATGACGCCGTCGCACGCACGGGCGGCCGGCCTGACCGGGACGGTGACATTTCCGAAGGGCAACATCGCACCCCAGGGTTCG
>JBDKUU010001109.1:0-2605 GCA_039679525.1 Phycisphaerales bacterium
TCAATTCGGCAATTACTTGATCCTTGATCGCTTCCTCAGCGACCAGCGATTGCTCGCTCGAACAGACCGTGCCGTAATCGTAAGATTTCCCCGCGACAACCTTCGCCACGGCGTCCGGAATATCGGCACTCCGGTCGAGCAGAACGGGCACGTTGCCTGGCCCGACACCAAAGGCGGGTTTGCCGCTCGAATAGGCCGATCGCACCATTCCTGCGCCGCCGGTCGCCAAAATCACGGCGGTATGCTCGTGCTTCATGAGCGCCTGCGTCGCTTCGAGGGTGGGCTTACCGAGGCACTGAATCAGCCCCTCGGGAGCGCCTGCTTCCATCGCCGCACGGGTCAATATTGACGCCGTCTGGCAGGTGGAACGCACAGCGCGTGGATGCGGGCTGATGACGATGGCATTGCCCGCTTTGAGGGATATCAGAGTCTTGGAGATGACGGTCGACGTCGGGTTCGTCGTAGGAACAAGCGCGGCGACAACCCCGACCGGAACGCCATACTCGACGATCTTCTCCTCCGGGATCTCCCGCAGCAGGCCGACGGTCTTCATCTTCCTTATCGACCTGGCGAGAAAATCCGCACAGAGAAGGTTCTTGGAGACCTTGTCTTCGACGTTGCCGTAAGAGGTTTCTTCGACAGCGAGTTCGGCGAGAGGCCGGGCGTTGGCACGGCCCGCAGCAGCGACGCGCTCAACTACCGCGTCGATCTGCTCCTGGCTGAACTGGCGATACTGCTGCCATGCGGCGTAGGCCTTTTCGACCTTACCACGAACCTCTTCAATGGAGGTTGGATCTTGTTCGTGAGGCATGGGTGGAAACTGGCGCTCCTTCGGCTAAACCCCTACGGAGAGGGTTAGCTGTGGGGTTTCTTGCCCTTTTCCGATGTAGGAAGGATCTTTTCGACTTCCTCGTGCGGGTTCGGAATGACGTGGACGGCGACCAGTTCGCCGACACGCCGTGCCGCAGCCGCTCCGGCGTCGGTGGCTGCCTTTACAGCGCCGACATCGCCGCGAACCGTGACGGTCACGTAGCCCGCTCCTACATATTCCTTCCCGGCCAGGACAACGTTAGCGGTCTTTACCATCGCATCAGCCGCCTCAATTGCGCCTACCAAACCTTTGGTCTCGATCATGCCGAGGGCTTCCATGAATTCTCCTTCGTTTAAGACAATTCCAACTGATCCTCCACGTTATCATAGCCGTGCCGCGCGCACAATCAACGCGCGGGTTCCGCCGTTTGAGTGCCTGAGGAGAGACGGCGAGGGCTACTGGGCGAACTCCGCCCCGACGGGGCCAAGCCATAGGTTCCCAACCGCGCGCGCCGTTCCAGGCGCCTGTTCATAGACAAGCGCCAACCGGAGGATAGTCGCCCGCGGAGTCTCCGGCAACACAAGAGTGGTTTCGGCGGCCTCCTCGCCGGAGAGATCAGCAGAGACGGCGAGCGGGGGTCCGCCCGATACCGCCCTGATCTCCCAATGCAATCCCGAACCTTGAGCGATCCGGGACGTGCGATAGGGGAAACGGAGCCGGTAGCGCCGGTTAGCAGTAACCGCCACATACTGCTCGACTAAACGGCATTGCCCGGGCTGGCTTCCAGAGAGAGAGATTCGCAGCGGAAACGGGAGCACATCCCCGGCCGCTGAGATCCCTTCGACGGGTTTGATCCTCCAGCCGAATCCCCGGGGCAGAAAATCAGGCGAGAAACTGACGTTTGATACCGGCTGCCCTCGCTCAGGATGTACCGGATGGCGCGGGATCAAGCCACGCAAGGCCAGTCCGTTCCAAGAGCGCACTGCGTCCGCCGCACGACCGGTCTGGATCATACGGTCGCAGTGGTTCAGCAGGACCGGCACGTCCTGTGATCTGCCGAAGACGATCAGCCGGACAGCCACCGGACCCGCTGCGTCCAGACGGCCCCGTCCGAGCAGGTAATCGAGGTATTGGGCCACGATGTGAGGGTTGTCCGGAAGAACTCGCCGCGCGATTTCCTCCGCGTTGTCCGAGGACCGCCAGCAGAGGTCAAAAAGGGCAGCTTGATTGTGGTAAGCGATCTCCGCCGCCTGCCTCGCCCATACCCAAAACTGCTCCCGGTTGTTACGACGGAAATAGAAGTTGGTTAGCGTCCAGCGGGGGGCGTATGTCTTGTCGACGCGAGCAGCATCGAGGAGATGCTTCTCGGCGGCGCTGAAATCCCCCGCGGCTTCCTCACGAAGGCCGAGTTCCATGCGCGAGGCGGCATCGTACGGATTCAACGCGGCGGCTTTGGCCAGAGCTTCTCCAGCACGGGCGGGATCGAGCGTCGCAAGGCGTTTCTGGTACCGCGCATTACCCGGGTCTTCCCGCACCGCGCGGGCCACGGATTCCGGCGTCCCGGCTCTATACAGGGCGTCGGCCCACGCCAGCCGATAGGCCAGCCACGAGGCCGCAAGAAGGCCAGCTACTACCAATACGATCAGTGGGATACGGGCGGCCACCCCCAGGCGGGGCCAGAACGGGCCCCGGCCACCCTCCGGGCTGGGCTGCATGGCAGAGCCCAATTTATCACAAAATGTGCGCGGACCCCTCCAGATTTCCGGCCTTCGGCCGATTACCTACTCGTAGTCA
>JBDKUU010001110.1:0-2323 GCA_039679525.1 Phycisphaerales bacterium
GCATCGGTCAAGGAGCACGCCGTGCAAGGCACCGCCGAGGCGGAGGTCATGCAGATCAAGGCCGTGGCCATCGAGAAGCAGGGGACCGCGGAGGCCAAGGTGCTGGAGCTCAAGTACCACGCGGAGGCCGACGGCATTCGCGACAAGGCCGACGCGATGAAGCTCTTCGACGGCGTGGGCAAGGACCACGAGGAGTTCAAGCTCCGGCTCAACAAGGACCGGGACATCGAGCTGGCGGAGATCAACATCCGCAAGCAGATCGCCCAGGAGCAGGCGAAGATCGTCTCCGAGGGCCTCAAGAGCGCCAAGATCGAGATCGTCGGCGGCGAGAACCGGTTCTTCGAGCGGCTGGTCAATTCGATCACGACGGGCAAGAGCGTCGATGGCATGGTCTCGCACAGCAAGGTCCTGGGCGACGTGCGGAACGCCCTGGTCGGGCCGGACGCGGAGGCCGCGAAGAGCCAGATCTGCAAGTGCATCTCGCAGTTCGGCCTGAGCACCGAGGATGTCAAGAATCTGACGATCTCGGCCCTGGTGATGAAGCTGATCGCCCAGGCCGACACGGAGCAGAAGGGCATCTTGAGCGGCATTCTGAACACGGTCAAGGAGTTGGGAATCGGCGAGAAGCCCGCGGGAGAGTGGGTGACCGCGAAGGTCGTCAACTGAGCCGGTGACGTTGCAGAGGGTTTGAGAGATGGAAACCAACGCCACGGGCAAGACCGCCGACGCCGCCAAGGTCGCGGACGCAAACGCGGCCAAGACAAAGGACCAGGGCCAGATTCAAAACGGCACCTATGAGATCCTTCGCGGGCGGCTCGCCGGCCACGGGAAGGAACTTCGCAGCCGGCTCGACAAGCTCAACAAGGCCCGCAAGGAGGTCTTCGGCGGCGTCGAGACGCGGCTGCTTTCCAGCCAGCGGATCTCGACCGGCAACAAATGTGTGCCCCGGGACATGGTGACGATCGGGGACCGGTTCATCTTCGGCTACAACGTTTTCGTCGGCCTGCGCGCCGAGACTACGTTCGAGGACGTGTTCGCGATCTACCAGTGGAAGGGCGGCTCGTTCTCGCCGTGCCCGCTCGACGCGATCCGGAGCACGCAATTCGAGACCGATTTCAAAAACCTCTACAAGTACTATCGCAAGACGGTTTTCGCCAAGTTCTCCGTGATCGGGCATCATCTGTATATGATCTTCCGCGTGGGGAACGAGGTCGCCGACATCAAGGCCTTCAAGTGGCTGATCCAGGGCAGCACGCTGGAATACGTGGACTGCCGCAGCGAGCACGAATGCGTGTTTCCGCCGCAACATCAGTTCGAGTGGAAGCGGACGACGCAGGACATGATCCGCCAGGGCAAAAACCCCCACATCTCGATCGAGGACCGGGTCTTCGTCGAGACTGTCGGCGGCGACCTGACGATCAAGATCGAGAACAACACAGAGACCGGCAAAGGCATCTACGCCGAGCCGGTGGACAATCCCGACCAGACGCTCAGCGACGCCGAGGTCTATTACGCCATCGTCGGCAACGTGATCGTGCTGAAGGTTCGGCCGTACGAGGAGAAGCGGTTCCGCTACTTCCTCTACAATGAGAAGGTCCGCCGGGCGATCCGTCTGGACGCCATCGAACAGGCGTGCCTTCTGCTGCCGGAGGATCACGGCCTGATCTTCTCCCGCGGGTACTATCTCCAGACGGGTGAGCTCAAGCAGTTCGAGATCCAGGCCGACGACATGATCTTTGAGAAGCGCGTGGATTCCCCGAACGGCGAGGACTACCTGTACGTTTTTCACAATCGCGGCGCCGGCGCGTACGTGCTGCTTTCGTACAACATCATCGAGCAGAAGGTCGGCACGCCCGTCGTTTGCAGCGGCTATTCGCTTTTTCAGGACGGCATGCTCGTCCATTTCCGCGCCGAAGAGGAGGCCAAGAGACACCACGTCGTACAGGTCTGGCAGACGCCGTTCTACGGGCCGGACTTCCAGGTGCCCGTCAAGCAGCAGACGGAGCTGTATAAGATCGGCAACCGGGACATCGTCCGGTGCATGGCCGAGTGCACGGAGATCCTGGCCCTGACGGGGCGCGAAGAATCCTACATGAATCTCTACCTGGATGTCGCCCGCAAGGCGGGGGAGATCCAGGATGCGTACTTCTGGATCGCGTCAGCCGAGACCTGCCGTCTGGACGAGCCTCTCACCGGCATTCGCCAGGCGGCGCAGGCCGCGGTCGACGAGTACGTGAAGGTCGTTCGCACGAGGGCCAATTCGCAGGCCCAGATCGAGAAGGCGGCGCAGGGCGTTCGGGAGATCCTCGCGGCCCGGGATGAC
>JBDKUU010001111.1:0-7249 GCA_039679525.1 Phycisphaerales bacterium
CATGATCCCGGGTGTCGACGTCTGGCTGAACACGCCCCAACTGCCCCACGAGGCCACGGGCACCAGCGGCATGAAGGCCGCGATGAACGGCGTGCCTTCTTTCAGCATTCTGGACGGCTGGTGGATCGAAGGTTGCGTGGAGAACCTCACCGGCTGGGCCATCGAAGGCAAGGCCCGCAAAGGCGCCAAGGACACGTCGCCTCAGGACGCCGAGGCCCTCTACGAGAAACTGCAAGACGTCGTGCTTCCGATGTTCTACGGCGACCGCGAGCAGTACGTCCGCATCATGTTGATGGCCCTGGCGTTGAACGGGTCGTTCTTCAACACGCAGAGAATGCTGCAGGAGTACCTGCTGAAAGCCTACTTGCGATAAGCGGCGGCGTTCAGGGACGGCATCGAGGTGTAGTCATGGAGGTCCTTTCGACAGCGTTTCTGTTGTTCCTGGTTCTGGACCCGGTGGGAAACATCCCGGCCTTCCTCGCCGTTCTCAACAGCGTGCCCGCCGAGAGGCACACGCGGATCATCGTCCGCGAAATGCTGATCGCGTTGGCCACGCTGGTCCTGTTCCTCTTGCTCGGCCAGTACATCCTGGCGGCGCTGCAGGTGTCGTACAGCTCTCTTGGCGTGGCGGGCGGCATCATCATGTTTCTCATCGCGCTGCGGATGGTCTTCCCCACAGCGAAAGGGTCGGCCTCCGAAGATCTCGACGGCGAGCCGTTCATCGTGCCGCTGGCCATTCCGTTGGTCGCCGGCCCGGCGGCCATGGCTACGCTGATGCTGCTGATGGCCCGCAAACCTCAGGACTGGCCCCAGTGGCTCGCGGCGTTGTTGTTGGCGTGGGGCGTTTCCGGGGCGATCCTCTTGTTCGCGGAACGCCTCGGCCGCTTGCTGGGCAAGAGGACGCTCAACGCGATCGAACGCCTGATGGGCCTGATCCTGACCGCGGTGGCCGTGGAGATGTTCATCAATGGGCTCGGCCAGGCGTATCAGAAGATCGCCCACAGCTCGTGATTTCAGAGGCCGTAATGCTCGCGGCACTCCCGTTCGCGTCCCCGGACCACGCGACGGCCTTTCAAACTGCCCCGCTCTGATGTCACGACGGTGCATTGGTGCTGTTCGCCTTCTCGCTCGAAGTAGATGACGACCCAGTCGTCGGTCTTGCCCGTCCGATGGGCGAGCTCGGTATTGGAGAAAAGGGCCGTGAATTCCCAGCCTTCCCGGCTGACGTTCATCACCGGGAGCCACTGCCGGCCTTCGGGATTGAACCGCTTCGGCGCGATCTTTTTCAACTGGTTCCGCGAGGCCTTGCGGCGGTATTCGTCGTCGATCGCGAGCAGCAGGTCCACAGATGGCCTCTCCTCTTTCGCCGGAACCTCGCGATTGCGGATGTCTCTGAGCTTTCGGCGGGAAGACTGGCTGAGCATCCCGGACAGCGCGACGCGAACGCCTTCGGCCCGCTCCGACCCGATTCCTTCGATCTGTTCGAGCCGGCCGTCGTGAGCGGCCACTTCGAGTTCTTCCAGCGTGTTGATTCCCAGCTCCTCGTGAATCCGGCGGGCGAGCGACTCGCCGATCCCCGGCACCCGGGTGAAGAGCGTCCCCGGCTGCGTCTCGCTCTCCAACTGTTCGAGAAGCCCGAGCCGGCCGGTCGTGACCAGTTCCCGGATGGCGCCCGCCAGCTTGTCGCCGATTCCGGGCAGTTTCTTGAGCGAGTCTTCGCCCTCGCGATCGAGCGTATCGACGATGGACTCGTCCAGCTCACGCACGGTCTGGGCCGCGCCGCGATAGCTCCGAACCCGGAATGCGTTCGCGTCGTTCGTCTCCAGGAGATCGGCCACGCGATCCAGCGTCTCGGCGATCTCGTCGTTGCTGATAGCGACCTTGCTCACAGCGTCTCCTTTCACGTGTAGGTCGAGTCAACGAGCCTGGCCTCGACGCCCAAGCCGTCAATCTGACGCATGTCGTCCTCTGAAGGTTCCCATCCATCGCCATGCACGATGCTCGTCATCGTTCTCCTTTCCTGCGAGCCCCGTCAATACTCTCCTTTACGGCGTCTTCAACGGGTCGCGTCTGAATGAGATCCACGGAGAATTCCTCTGACGGGTCGATATAATCGCCTATTCCTCCCTGCCGGGCCGGAGACTATAAGCAACCGGGCAGTGGCCTTCAACCAGAGGATGCAGACTCATGGACGCCGGGGAACGACAAAAGCGGATGCACGAGCTCGACGAGGGAATCCGCGTATGCGTGAAATGCCCGCTGCATACCGGCCGGACCCATGCCGTACCCGGCGAAGGTCCTGTTCCCACGGACGTGTTCATCATGGGGGAAGGCCCCGGGGCCAAGGAGGATCTTCAGGGCCGGCCGTTCGTCGGCCCCTCCGGAATGCTGCTGGTGAAGCTGCTGCAAGTCGCGGGGCTGACTCGGCAGGACGCCTACATCACCTCGTGCGTCAAGTGCAGGCCGCCGAACAACAGGACGCCCCGCACGCTCGAACTCGACACATGCCAGACGAACTGGCTGAACCCGCAACTGGATTTGGCGAATCCCAGAATCGTCGTGCTGCTCGGGCGGGTGGCCATCAGCCAGGTCCTTCACGAAGAGGGCGCCTTGACGAAGCTCCACGGCCAGGTCATCGAACGCGACGGCCGCCGATACCTGCCGACCTATCACCCCGCGGCGGCCTTCCGCGTCCCCGAAACCCGGATCAGCATGGAAGAGGACATGGCTATCCTGAGGCATCTGCTCGGGTAACGAGGGATTCCCCGCCGTGCCGCACATCTTCGCTCCCTCGAAAACCCAGGCGTTGGAGGGGTCCACGCACCAGGGGCGCTGCCCCCGGACCCCCGAGATTTTGCGCTTTGAGCCAGAGGCATGATCGACAAGACGGAGATTTCGCCGAGACAGTGGGATCGTCCTGACCGCCGAATCGGGCTCTGCCGTAATCATGCTGCGGCGAAAGCGAAAAACCTCCCTTACACGCCCGCCACGGGCATGCCCATTGAGCCACCACGTTTGACTGCCCCTCTCGTGCAGGATGGCTCTTTCCTACGGATCGTAGTAGTCCCTGGAGATGGCGTTCTCCTGTCCGGACAGTTCCTCGCCAATCCGCGAGAACAGGACCTCCGATTTGTTCACGCTGCCGAAGACGCCGATGCGAATCGCCAGCAGCGAGCGGGATTCGGGCAGCGCCTCGAGGTGGATATCGACATTGTCGCGGTTGGCGTCGAGGCCGATGATCTCGCCGGCAATCCCATCCACATCGCATCGCAGCAGGTCCAGGTCCAGCTCCTCGGCCGCGTCTTTTGCGGCATAGTAGACCGTGGAGATGGGTGCGTCCATCTCGGCCCGAAGCGTCTCCCATTCATAGCGCGCCTCCGCGCCGCTCGCAGGGTCCTGGTACGTCCGAGCGCAGCCCGCGCATGCGAAGGCCCCCGCCGTGAGAATACACGCCACAACAACAAGCCATTGCCTCATGCTGCCCCCCTGGCCTCGCGTGCCTCCGGTCAGACGGCGCGCAGGTTGTCCTGGATTTCGCGGAAAACGACGCGGGATTTGTTCTTGTCCCCCAACATGCCGATGCGCATCGTGAGCTCCGTCCTGGACGTGCTGACCGCTTCGAGCCGGATGCTGATGTTCTGACCCTGGGCGTCTCTTGCGAGAACCTCGGCCGCCACTCCGTCCTGTTCGGCCATCACGGTCGTCAGCCCCAGTTTGGCGACGGAGTCCTGAACCGCCTGATAGACCCGTTCGATGCCGCGGTCCATCATGGCGGTGAGCGTCCCATACTTGATGGTGGCCTCGATGTCTCCGTCGGGACCCCGAACCGGCGTGCCGCAACCCTGACAAAACACCAGTCCGCAGCCCATCGCCGCGATCAACGCAAGGCTCCTCATCGCCCAATCCTTTCAAGAGAACATCGATCCCCCCTGCGGCCGGGCACGAGTATCGACAGTCGCGTCATAAACGTTCGATCGCTACGATGCGGACCAGCTTGCCCCACATGTGAAAGGAGATGCGGTCCTTGAGGGGCTCGACCGTCACGCGAACGCGGACGCCGTCCTGCTGAAAATCCGCCGGCAGGTTCACCGGGTCGAGCTTCAGGCCGTCATCCGTCTCGATTCCGTAGAAGCCCCCTTCGACGTCGATGTGCCGGACCGTGCCCGTGACCGGCCCCTTCGGCACGGCTGTCTGCGAGCGGTCCGCCGAGGCTTCCCCCGACTTCGCGACAGCGTTGTCCCCCGAACGCTCCTGTTCCGTTTCGTGGCAGGCCCCGCACGCGACGAGGAGCACAAGACAAAGAACCCCTGCGACTATTCTCATGACACTTGCCTTTCCAGCGGCCTCGGATCATCAGCTTAGCGATTCTACCGGGGGCCGTGACGAGCCCAATGGGTGAATTGCTCATTCGGGCTGCGCACAATCCTTATTTGGGGAGCCGGCCGCTTCGAGGGCCAGTCGCTTCAGTCTCGCCTCGCCGCGATCGCCTGTCCCCGCGAAGGGCTCATAACCGGGCACGCGGATTTCGACCTGCGGAGGCTCCTGACGCCATTGCCCCGTCCACCGGACGCGGATCTGCTCCGCAAGCACCTCGATCTCGATATCGACGGGCCCCCAGGCCGTGGGAGCCGGCCCCAGGGACAACGAACTGCCCGGGACGACCCACTTGGAGAGAACGCCGGACCCGATGATGAGCTTTTGAGCCGCGCGATCTTCGCGGACCAGGCAGTTCCGCATCATCACGATCCACTCCGCCGCCGCCCAGGTGTGCTGGCCGTCGCCCATGCACCCGCCGCCGGTGCGGGGATGGATGGCTTCCGGCCATTGGCCCGTCGGCGAGGCCAGATCCGCGACCGCCTGCACGAGGTTCGCGAATCTCGCGTCCCCGGCCCGCAGAAGAACCTGGGCGACGTGCATCGTCAGATACATGTTGATCCCCGAGTGGATCATGTCCTGGAAGAACCCGCCGTTGACCAGGCAGTGATCCAGGAGGTATTCGGTCGTCCCGAGCAGTCTCTCGTCGCGCGGGGCGAACAATTCGAGAGGGTACCCGGCGACGAGCGATCCAACCGCCCCCGAGTCCAGACGGCGATAGCACGAGGCGGGCATCGCAGGCGACTGCAAACGGGCCCTCGCCCGCTCGATGCTCCTGTCGATGGCCCCGAGAAAGTCGTCAGCCTCCTGCGCGAGCCGCCGGGCCTCTTCGGCCTGGCCGAGGTCCGACAGCATGGCCGCGGCGGACCGCAGACCCGCGACACACCAGAAGTCGTCCCAGTAGTAGTAATCGTTCGGCCCGAGATGCTCGGCGCTGAACCCGGCCGGCAGCAGCCCGGCGTGCGGAGTGGCTCGGTCGTCGGCCAGACGTTTGCGGAGGATCCAGTTCGCCGCTCGCGAGACCGGCCGCGACCACGGGGCGGGCGGGGCCTGTCCCGACAGCTCGCAGAAGCGTCGAAGGATCCAAAGGACTTCCCCGTTGGCGTCCCACTCCCCTTCCTGGGAACGAAAATAGCCGGTGGCCGTCTGGCGTGGGAAGAATCGTTCGAGGGCCCGCCGGGCCCGCTCGGTCAGACCCGCGCACAGCAAAGCATGAATGATGAATGCGGCGTCCCGAAACCAGAATCGCTTGTACGTGAACGGGCCCGGGTACACGTCGCCCGGCGAGTGCAGGATCACCGTTCGCAGGGCCGCGTCGTAGAGAAACTGCATGCGTTCGTCCGGCACGCTGAGCCGGCACGCGGTTTTCAGCTCGTTCGCCCACAGCTCGGACGCGGGGCGAGCCCCCGGCGTCGGGTCAGGCCACTTGCGGCCCTTTTCCAGCGGCACGTGGACCGTCACCTCGCGCGACCCGCCCTGGATCTCGAAGAGAGCCGCCGCGGTGACCATGCCGACTTCGCAGGCGAGGGTCCGCTTCTGTTTGGCCCGAAAGAGCCGGCCCAGCACGTCGCCGTGCGGATAGTCCGATGCCGCGTAGCGTTCCGCCGGCTCCTCGAAATAGACGCGGTGGCGTCGATTGATCCGCCATCTGACTTTCTTCTCGCTCAGACTGATCCTGTGCACGAAGCTGATTCCCTCGGGATTGCAGGGCCGGGCCGAGACGACCAGCCAGGCGCGTCGATCGGCCCTGGCCCGAAATCGCAGGCGGCACGCCAGGCTCGGCGTAGTCACCACATCGACCCGCGACTCCAGCTCCAGCGATCCGCTCCGGGAGCATGTCACGATGGCGAGGCCTTCGCTTAGATCCATCCGCTGGCTCACATCCGGCAGGCGCGACGGGAGCAGCATGGCGCCGTTCTCCGCGACGATCCATGCGTCCAGGGACCAGCCGTCCCAGAACGGCGTCACCAAGCCGTGAGGGTCCACGATGGGAAGCGAGTCATAGCCGGGGACGCCGACAGCCGTCCAGTTTCGGGCCGCCAGATTGATGTGCGTGAGGGAGAAGGCCCGCGGAATGAATGCCTCGGACCTCGGGCTGAACTGCCGCATGACCCAGAACGGCCAGACCCAGTCGAGATTCTGCTGAATCACCCGGCTGTTGATCAGGCCGCGGGCGTGGAACACGACGCCTTCGCGGAGCAGCTCGATCGGGACCATCACCTCCGAGGGCTGCGCGAACCGGCGGAAATAAGAGAGCAGCGTGATCGGGTCCATAAATCCGTGGGAGCGGGCCAGCCGCCGGATGGCAAACTTCCACGGAAACCATTTCAGCCACATTGACGGACCCTTTGGAGAAGGTAAGAACGTAGGAAGGAAAGAAGGTAAGACGCGATGCGTCCGGCCCCTCCTACGTTCTTACCTTCCTACCTTCATTTCTTTTTGTCGTGCAGGACGAAGGTGACTTTCATATTCACCCGATACTCGACGATCTTGCCGTTCTCCAGCCGCACTTCCTGTTCCTTGATCCAGGCTCCCCGAACATCATCGATCGTGTCCGTGGCCCGGCTCAGGCCCTGCTGGATGGCGTCTTCAAAGCTCTTCGGCGAGGCTGCGCTGATCTCGATCACTTTCCCGATGGACATCGCTGTCTCCTTTCAATCTCGGCGTCACTGCTGGTTCAGGCTCAGTAAGAACTGGCGGAGGTGATCGGCGTGTCCTCGGGTCTCCGCCGCCCGACTCCGGAAGATCCCGACTCCGCCGTTGCGCCCCTTGGACTCGTCGTAGGCGGCCAACCGTTCGAGCACGCGCACCCGTTCGTCCATGGTCTGCACGGCCGCCCATAACGATTGCTCGATCCCGTCCTTCTGTTCGGCCA
>JBDKUU010001112.1:0-3784 GCA_039679525.1 Phycisphaerales bacterium
CCGGCCGAGTCGCCGTAGGTTTGGGCCACACGGGCCACCGAGCGGCCGCTCAGGCTCGCAAGAGTAACCGTTGGATCGAGCGGGAGGGTGGGGTTCGTCGGCTCGGCCCACGGTCGATTGGTCTGGCCGATAGACGCGTCGGCGTTGCAGGGATCGTAGACCCGGCCCATCGTGGGGGCGAAACTATCGCAGAACGGCCCGTCCGCGGCCTCGGCCGGCAGCTTGATGAAGTTGGCGTCGGCGGCCATGAAGTTCGGGTCGGTCGTGAAGCTGTACCAGGTGACGCCGTCCTGGCTGACGGATACGATGCCCGGCTCGGCGGTGTCGGAGCCGCCCACGACGACGTCGGCAAGATCGCCGCCGGACAGGTAGTCGCCGCTGCGCTGCCTCAGGCAGTTGTTGCCGAAGACGATGAAGTCGATGCCGTAGGGGTTGCTCGCGTCATCCCGCACGGGGTGGTTGAAGGCCAGGGTGATCGATCCGCCGCCGCCCAGGAAGACGATCTCGTGGGAGCGAAAGGCCGGATAGACCGGCGTGACCGGAATCGCGGAGGCCACCGGGGCGATCCAATCGTCTCCGGTCGTGTCGACCGTCGGTCGGCCCAGGGCCACGTTGGGGTCGTTGTAGGGCGTTCGACTGAACCAGTCGTTCATCATGCCTTGCGGCTGATAGGCGATCCAGGCTGTCGCGAAATCGTTCGCGTCGTAGACGTAGTGTTTATAGCCCGACAGGAAGGGGAGTTCCCATTGGGGTTTCGGAGCGTCGCCATGGCCGAACACCCACGCATCCGCGTCGCCGTGACGGACGATTCGATCGGATGCTCCTGCCCCGGCAAGACCCCAGCCACCTTCCTTGCCGGCCTTATCGTTCCAGTAGTGCCACCATGGTTCGCCGCCTTCGCCACCGAGGCTGCTGTGATCCTGATAGGCGATATCGTCGATCCAGCTACCCCTGGTGTATTGCGTCCGCGTGAGTCTCAGTGGCCACTCGAGGCCGTCCGCGGCTTCGACGAGGTTCAAGAGTTCCTCGCCGGTGATCGTCTCGGTTTCGGTCTGCCCGAAACGCACCAGGAACTCGACGCCGAAACCGTCAAACCATTCGATACGAACTCTGGCGTCATTGACGCCGCTGCCTACTTCGATGGGAGCTGCCGGCGCGGTCGCGGCGACCGCCAGCAGGATTCCCAAGCTTAGCCATTGCCCAAGTTTCATCCGTTTTCTCCAGTCAGAATGCAGTCTTTCGGCCGATCCGGCCGAACTTCCGTTCATCACAACGCGAGGATTCCTCCGAAGGCTCGCTCGTCCTTACGAGGGCGTTTCTGGTACCTGGTGCATTCCGACCTCCTTTCTCTCCGGCTCGCCCCTTGTCGCGAGGGCGCAGTCCGCAGGCGCACAAAAAAAAGACGCCGTTCCAGCGAATCGGAACGGCGTCTCATGCCTGCGTATTGCCCCAGGCCGTTAGAGAGAAGATGTCCGGCCTGTGCCATCACACGTGCGTTCCAAATCGCGAGAACACAACACTTTGTGCATTCAACCACAGGCAGGTATTCTGACTTGCGTCCTACCGGGAGGCTCCTTCCCATTCGCGCGGGGGCGAACAGTGGATCGGTTTCTGAGATTTCAGATTTGAGATCTCAGAAACCGGTGCCTCGGGGATTTCCGAATGATCTTCGGAACAGACGCTTACAGCGGCGCGACCGTCGCGGACTTTCACCGCGTTCCCATTTCGAGTATTCCAAAGCCGAGGGGCTCTGGAACCTGCAGCCGAACTATGCACTTCACAAAGAACTGGCCGGGATGCTAACGATCGATTCCCCGGTCGTCAAGAGGAAAATTGCTTTTCCGCTCGGACGATGTCTGTGCAAGTCTTCGGGCATTCGGAGTCCACGCGGCCGATGGACGTTCAGTCGCCCTCGATTTCATGCGCGCCGGGATTCTTTCCCAGGCGCCTTGTAAAGCGAGGATTCTGTGAGTCAACGAGGAGCGTCCAAAGACGGTGTCGACGAGAGGGCGGGAAAAAAGATCCCAGGCGGGCCCTGATGACCCGCCTGGGACATACGAATCATTCAACAAGCATGTCAGGAGTTGAATTGATCGAAGGACTCATCGTCGTGGAGCGGAATCTGCCGGTCGGGGGTCGCCCGGGCGGGCCTGGCGGCCTTCTTGTCCGTCTTGGCGATCTGATGGAAGGCCTCGTCGGATTTGCCGAACCGCTTGCCCGCGTCGGCGGCATGTCCCTTCACGGCGGGCATGACGAGGTGCGCGGCGTTGTGGTCCCGTTCCGTGCGAGCTCTGTTCTCCAAGGTCGGCTGCCGTGACTTGCAGCCCCCGACCAGGATGGCAAGCTGATTGACCATGTCGTTCATGGCTTCGGCCTGGGCCGTGAGCTGCTCGGAGGCGCTTGCGGATTCCTCGGCGCCGGCCGCGTTCTGTTGGGTGACCTTGTCCATCTGGGCGACCGCGGTGTTGACCTGATCGATGCCCTGGGACTGTTCCTTCGAGGCGCTGGCGATCTCGCTGACCAGATCGGTCGTCTTGCCGATGCTGCGGACGATTTCCTCGAGGATCTTGGTGACTTCGCCGGCGATATTCACGCCGTTCTTGGAGTTCTTCACGGATTCCTGGATCATGTTGGCCGTGTTCTTGGCGGCCTCGGCCGACCTCATGGCCAGGTTGCGGACCTCTTCGGCCACCACGGCGAACCCCTTGCCGGCCTCGCCCGCGCGGGCGGCTTCCACCGCCGCGTTCAGCGCCAGCAGGTTGGTCTGGAATGCGATCTCATCGATGACCTTGCTGATGTTGGCGGTCTCGTCGGAACTCTTCTGGATCTGCTGGATGGCCGCGTTCATTCGCGACATGGCGTCGGCGCCGGTGCTCGCGGACTTGCGGGCGTCGGTCGAGAGCGTGTTGGCCTGCTGGGCGTTCTCGGCGTTGTTCTTGGTCATGGAGGCCATCTGTTCGAGACTGCTGGAGGTCTCCTGCAGGCCGGCCGCCTGTTCGGTGGCGCCCTCGGCGAGCGACTGCGAGGCCGACGAGACCTGGCCGGCCGCCGAAGCCACCTGCTCGGCTCCCGACGCGAGGTCGGTGACGACGCGCTGGATCTTGCCCGTGATGCTTCGGGCCGTGAAGAACCAGACGATGATGGCGGCGATCATCGCGCCGCCGCCGATCGCGGCCAGGATCCTGTTGCTCGCGGCTCCGATGACCGTCACCTGGTCCCGGGCCTCGTAGAACTCGTCGATGTAGGAGCCGACGCCGATCACCCAGTCCCAGGGCTCGAAGTACATGAGCCGCGCGACCTTTTCGCGGGCCGTGACGTCCCCTTCATTCTTCCAGGGATATCGGTGCTCGGCGATCTCCCCATCCTTCAGAGCGGCTGCCTTCTTGCAGATCTCCTGGATGAAAAGAGACCCGCCGGCGTCCTTGGCCTCCCAGATGCACTCCCCATCGCGTTTGCCGCCCAGCGAGATGACGTAGTTGCCCTTGGAATCGAGCACGTACACGTACCCGCTCTTGCCGACCTTGGCGGCCGAAATGGCGGCCCTCAGACCGGTCACGCTTTCCTGAGGCACCCCGACATAGAGCATGCCGATGACCTTCTTGCTCGGGTCGAGAATGGGCTCGTACGCGGTGATGTACGACTTCTTCACCACGGTCGCGCGGCCCTGATAGGTCTCGCCTTGCAGCACGGCGGAGATCACAGGGTTGGGTTTGCCGTCGGAACTCGTCCTGGGGATGTAGGTCCCGATGGCGCGCGTGCCGTCCTCCTTCTTCACGTTGGTGCA
>JBDKUU010001113.1:0-4755 GCA_039679525.1 Phycisphaerales bacterium
GAAACGCAGTTTTTCTGTGGAGGGACTGAATCATGTGCAAGAGAGAGCGTGGTCTTCATTGGCTGGCCATCACCTTGACGGCCGTAGCAATGGGTCTATGCGCGTCGGCGACGGCCTCCGACGCAGCCCCGCCGATCCGAGTCGCCGCGGGCGACCCGCAAGCAGCCGACTTCCTCATCGTGGACAACTTCGAGAGCTACACCGAGGACGAAGGCAATCGATGGTACGAATTCTGGTACGACCCCTACATGCCGCCCTATGTGTATACCGGTGAACCCTGGTGGATGCTGGATATCCTCTGCGAACGGCGGATCGTCCATAGCGGCGGGCAGTCCCTGGCGCTGGACTACGACAACTCCTACGAGCCGTACTATGCGGGACTGGAGCGAATCTGGGACAGCCCCATGGATTGGACCATCAACGGGCTCGACACGCTGGTGCTCTACGTTCACGGCCAAGCGACGAACGATCCGGGCCCATTGTACCTCACCCTCAAAGACAACGCCGGCAAGCGGGGCATCATTGTCCACCCCGATCCGAACGCTGTGCAAGTCGCCGAATGGCTCGAGTGGAGGATTCCGCTGACGGACATCACGCGTGCAGGCGCGAATCCCAAGAGAATAAAGGAGGTCTGTGTCGCCGTGGGCGATCGGAGCAGCTCCAAGCCGGGTGGCAGCGGGCGAATCTACGTCGACGACATCATGGTCGTTCGAGCCGATACGTTCCCGTGGCTTGAGGGCAGCGAGGGATCTTACCCCCGCGACGCCGACGTGAACATTCCGCAGTCTCTGGTCCTTTCGTGGGACGTCGGAGACGGCGCCGACTTTCACGACATCTACTTCGGCCAGGACGCCAACACGGTCGCGGACGCATCGCCCGCAACCGCGGGCGTCTACCAAGGCCGGCTTGCCTGCGACTGGAACCGGTTCGATCCCGGCCCGCTGGACTGGAACAAGACCTATTTCTGGCGAATCGACGAAGTGAGCGAAGCCAATCCCGCCAGCCCTGTGAAAGGCGAAGTCTGGCAGTTCACGACGGCCGACTTCCTCGTGATCGACGATTTCGAGAGCTACACGGACGACGAGGGCGAGCGAATCTACGAGTTCTGGATCGACGGCGTGTGGACCGGAAACGGCTCCCTCATCGGATATACGTGTGCCCCCTACGCTCCGCACCCCATCCTCGTCCATAGCGGCCTGCAGAACATGCCGTTCAGATATGACAACTCCTCGCCCCCCTACTACTCCGAGGCGTATCGAAGCTGGGAGATGCCGCAGGACTGGACGATCCAAGGGGGAGCCGAACTGAGCCTGTGGCTCCACGGCGCTCCAGCCTCGTTCATCGAGTATCCGGATAACCGATTCCTCGTGAACAGCCTGCCCGGAGATGCAGAAGGCAAGAGCGAGACTTATTGCCTCGTCTGCAAGCAGCTCACAGGCGATGGCGAGATCGTCGCCCGGGTCGACAATCTGAGCGATGCCCAAGGCTGGGCCAGGGCCGGGGTCATGATCCGCAATACCCGGGACTACGGGGTTCCTTACGTAGCGATGACCGTCTCGGCCGATCACGGCGGCTCATTCGCGTACCACGTCGGCACGAAGACCGACACGGTTCGAATAGGCGTCGCCGGCGTGCAGACGCCGCACTGGGTCAAGCTCACCCGCACCGGCAGCGTCTTCACCCCGCAGTACTCGGCGGACGGCGTCACGTGGCTCGACGTCAAGGACGAAAAAGGCCGCCCGGTGACGACAACCATCGAAATGCCCAAGGCCGTTCAGATCGGCCTGTGTGCGATCAACGGCAACTGGCAAGAACTCGTTCAGGCCGAGTTCTCCGCAGTTGACGTCAGCGGCGACATCCAAGGCCCCTGGCTCACGACCGAAGTCGACGGCTGCAACATCTCCGAGGTCAACTGCCGGGACAGCCTGTACGTCGCCCTGGAGGACGCCGCGGGCAGGAAGGCGACGTCGTTCCATCCCGATCCGGCGGCGGTAAACATCAACGAGTGGACCCAGTGGAGCATCCCGCTGAGCGAGTTCACGGCCGGCGGAGTGGACGTCACGATGGTAATGAGGATGTACATCGGCGTCGGCAACCGTGACAACCCGCAGCTCAACGGCGCGGGCATGATCCAGATCGACGACATCGCCGTGATCAAGCCGTGAGGCGGGATGTGTGATTGTCGATTTGTGATTGTTGATGGGAAACCGGCCCTTCCGCCGAATCTCGTAGGGGCAGACCCCTCGTTGTTCTACACATCTTCGTCCTATCGAGAGCCCGAACGTTGAAAGCGTCCAGGAGCGGGGGCCAGCCCCCGGACCCCCGAGATTTTTCGCTTTGGGCCAGAGGCATGATAGACAAGATGGAAACTACGCCGAGACAGCGGGATCGTCCAGACCACGGGACCGGGCTCTGCCGGCATCATGCCTCTGGCCTAAAGCGAAAAATCTCCCTCACACGCCCGCCGCGGGCGTGTCCGGTTCACAGAGAAGATGTGTAGAATAACGAGGGCAAGCCCCCGTGCCTGCCCTCTTGCCTGTTGCGAATGATCACAAAGAGAAGAGGGCAACCATAGGGGGTTGCCCCTACAGGCCCCTGCCCCGATCTGCCGATAATAAGACAAGTCGAGGATGAACGCAGAGAACCCCGAGGGAACGCACGCATGACAACAGCGGAGAATTCGATCCCGCAAGGCCCGGCGGGAAGACCTGCCCGGTCGCTTCTTATCGGAGCAATGCTCCTGGCCATCGCAATCGCCCCGGCCGCGTGGCAAAAGACGAACGCCGCAGAACGAGCCTCGGCCTCGCCTTCGACTGCCGACAATAGCGAGAAATCCACCACACAGAAGGCACAACGACCCCGACGGATTCTGTTGGATGCACGCGTAGTGACGATGAAGCCTCGCGACCTCTCGAAGCTGGGGACCTGGCGCTCGGTCACACTACACGACGACGAATCCGCCGTCTCGCCCGCAGCCCGTACCGACCATAGCAAGATCAGGAAACCTATCAGAGCCCGGGTGTCCACTACACGCGATCTCGCATCCACGGAGTCCCTCCTGGCCAGGGTAAAGACCCTGGAGGAAAGCGGCCGCCTGCACATTCTGGAAGATTCCGAATGTCTCTTGGGCGATGGTGACGATGCCCTCCTTCGAACAATTCGCGATGAGTGGTTCTTCATGTCCATTCCGCGGGAAGAGGTATGCGCGATCATCGACGGCTCGACGCCGAGTTGCCCCTGCGTGTCGATGGTCGCTCGTGTTGGTGATGGCAACGACATCACTCTTGCGATAGCCTTCGAAGTCTCCAATCGGTCTAGAGTAGGACTCTGGCAGACTCACGGCTCCGAGATTGTCTCGCAACGGACGGAGAGACGGACTGTTACGGTCCGAGACGGCGGCACCATGGCCTGGGTGGGTCTGGTGCCGTGCGACACCAAGGACGAACGACGTTCCGCCCCGGGTCGCTTGCCGCTGGTCGGCGGGCTGTTTCGCGACCACGAGGCAAGCGAACGCGAGGAAGAGACGGTGATCGTCGTGACGGCGCAGATAGTCCCGGACTTGCCGTCACGGACGATCCCCGGTCGTCAGTGACGCAACCTCCCGGAAAAAGAACCGAAGGAAAGAATTTTGGGCCGAAAGAAACGAAAGAAGACGAAAAAAGGAAGACATTGACACGGGCTACTTCTGCCTCTTCTTTTTTCGCCCTTTTTCGTTTCTTTCGGCTGACAGTATTCCGCTCCTCCTCGCCTTTCTCCGCGTCCTCCGTCATTTCGCCTTGATCTGCGTTCATCCGCGTTCATCTGCGGTCCCCTTCTCCTCTGTGTCCTCTGTGCTCTCTGTGGCGAAGATTCTTTTCGTCCATTTCGTTACCTCCGGCCGGACAAGGAGTTAAGCGACAGAAAATATCTGCCTGTGGGTTTGATTTCTGTTGAAATTCACTTGAGACTATGGTGTAATCATCATAGTGGTCGCCCCGTTCGGGGCGGTGAAGCGTGTATCGTGAAGCGTGAAGCGAAACAACTGATTCGGAGGGATCATCATGGCGAGTGCCGCACAAGTCCAGGCCAATCGGTCGAATGCACGAAAATCCACGGGTCCGCGTACGACGGAAGGCAAAGAGAAAGCCTCGCAGAACGCCGTCAAACATGGGCTCCTGGCGAGGGAGGCGGTCATTGTCGGCGAAGACCCGGCGGAATTCGAGATGTCTCGCGAGGGAATGCTTCAGACGCTGGCCCCCGTCGGGCCGGTGGAAGCGATGCTGGCCGAGCGCATCGTGGGGCTCTCGTGGCGGCTGCGACGGGCCGAGCGACTCCAGAACGCGGCCTTTGCCGCATTGGAGGAGGGAGAACGGACGGAGTTGCTGGAGGCTCGGCTCGAAGAGTGGAAGCAGCACAAAGGCAGCGAGCGGGATCGGACCGCCTACGGCGTGCTCGACGAGAACGCCGCGTTGGTCCAGGCGGTCGTGGAGGACTTCGCCGAAGCGAGGGTGCTGGATCGGCTGCTGATGTACGAGCGGCGGATCGAGAGCAGTCTCTACCGCGCGATGGCTGAACTGCGAAAAGAGCGGGAGGCACGCATGGCGGCGGCCGGGCCCAGAGAGGCCCCCCGTTCGGTGGACGCCCTCGCACCGAGCCAAGAGCCCGCAACAGCGGGCGAATTGGCTTCGTTTGGCGCAACTGCGAAGCGAGAGGAAGAATCGAGTGTGAAGTGTCAGATTTCGGGCGACAACTCTGACTTCACACTTCAAACTTCAC
>JBDKUU010001114.1:0-1641 GCA_039679525.1 Phycisphaerales bacterium
ATGTCTGATCGCATCCCGATGACCCGCGCCGGCTACGACAAGATCAAGGCCGACCTCGACTACCTGCACACCGTAGAAATGCCCAAGATCCTCGAACGCTTGGCCACGGCCCGCGCCGAGGGCGATCTGAGCGAGAACGCCGAGTATCACGGCGCCCGCGAAAGCCAGGGGCTGATGCAGGCCCGAATCAATCTGCTTCGCGACAAGCTGTCGCGGGCCATCCTGTTGGACCCGGCCCAGATGCCGAAGGACCAGGTGGCCTTCGGCGCGACCGTCCGCGTCAAGGACCTCAACTTCGACGACGACGAGGAATTCACGCTCGTCGGCGCCGGCGAGGAGGACTACGACACCGGGAAGATACTCGTCACCAGCCCGCTAGCGCAGGGCCTGCTCGGCAAGAAGGTCGGCGACCGCGTCGAAATCGCCGTGCCCCAGGGAACGCTTCGGTTCGAGATTCTCGAAATCCGCTCGGATGGTCTTGGGACTTAGGTCTTGGGTCTTGGGTCTTGGGTCGTTGGCCTGTGAACGGTTACCGTGCCAGCGATAGGACGACCGAAGACCTAGAAGGTCCAGGGCCAATTAGTTATTGACACTGGAGAATGACGTAGAACCCCACCGTTTTCCGAGGTTCTTGGTGGGGCTCGCTTCGCTCGACCCACCCTACCGTCGAAAACTGATCGGCCGTGTGCGGGGCGCGTATCGGCAACCTGCATCTATCGCTTCGCCGGGGCAAAGCGGACCATCCGATAGCCCATCGCCCGGAAGATCCGCAGGACGCCGAACACGGCCAGACACTGGGTCACGTTGAGGATCAGAGACACGCCAATCCCTTCTGCCAAGCGATTCGCTGGCAGGCCCCGAATGGCCAAAACAATGGCGACTTCGACGACCGTCAACACCACCGTATAGAACAGCCACCCAACCGTAAGTCGCCATAATCGGGCGGTCGGCTGGAACGCCCACCAGATGCAAGGGATCGTGATCAATAGATTGCTGACGATCCTGGCCGGCGTCAACACACGCAGGTGGGAATCAACATAAGAGGGAACTGCCGCTCCCGCGGGCAGCACGGCGCGAAGCGGCGAGAGCGCGATCGCCCAAAGCAGCATGGCAAGCAACAGGTGTTGCAGGCTGAATTGTCGATCTTCCAAGGCGAATTGCCCCGCGTCTTCCGCCCCGCGGCTCAGCCGCCAGCGGAACCACTTTTTCGCCACCCAAAGGGGGACCTGGAGGATCAGGACGCCCGTCAGCAGACTCGCGCCCAGAACGAGCGCGTCGCACAGATTGAACTCGTGTGTCGTACCCATGCTGCCTGCCAGCAGGGCGTACCACATCATCAGGGTCAACAGCGACGACCAGGAGAGCCGGAGGACGATGTTGCCTGGGGCAAGCGCGGCCCAGACCGCGATCAGGTTGATCTGGCTAATGCACAGTCCCAATAGGATCACGAAGACGGATTCATTTCCCCTTGGGCCAAGGACTTGTGGCGTGGCGTAGTCGACCGCGAGAAACGCAGCGAACAGGATGCCGCAGACGGCCCAGACGAAGGCTCGGCTCACCGGCGGCCGGGCCGCGGCGGGCGCTGCCTCGACGGCGGGCATCGGTTCTTCTGTCTTCGCTTGAGTCTCGTCCATTGGCAGA
>JBDKUU010001115.1:0-9126 GCA_039679525.1 Phycisphaerales bacterium
ACAGCGCCAGCAGCGAATGCGCGTAGGCGTCCTCGGGGGCCTGGGCCAGGAGTTGACGCAGGACCTGCTCGGCCTGATCGTAACGGGAATGCTGCAGTAGGAACAACGCTTCCTGGATCATGATCGCCTATTTCATCTTCAGATATTCGAGAATGTCGTCGTAGACCCCGCCCTCGTTGGCGTACATCGCGTAGTTGCGAGCCGAGGCGAACCACGGACTCGTCGACGGCTTGACCTGTTTGAGCGTGTGAAGCAGGTCCTTGGTCCGCAGAGGCTGGGGCGTTCCGCTGGTCAGGGCTTCCTCGACCTTGTTCTCCACGGCCTGATCCACGACGGCTTTGAGATCCGCGCCGGAGAATTTCTCGGTTTTTTTGGCGACCGCGTCGTAGTCGATCTCCGCCTGGGGCTTGCCTCGCAGGAGGACCCGCAGAATGGCCGACCTCGCCTCGACGTCCGGCGGAGGGACGAACAGCAGCCGGTCGAATCGCCCGGGACGGCGGAACGCCGGGTCCAGGTGCCAGGGGGCGTTGGTCGCGGCCAGGATGAGGACCCCGTCGTTGACGGTGTCGACGCCGTCCAGTTCCGAGAGGAATTGGTTGATCAGGTGCCGGCCGGCGCTGGCTCTCATATCGGAACGGCTGGCGCCCAGCGCGTCGACTTCGTCGAAGAACAGGACGCAGGGCGTGTGCTCGCGGGCATTCTGAAACAGCGCGTGCAGATTATGCTCGCTGTTGCCGATGTACATGTCGAGCACGTCGTGGAGGCCGATGGCGTAGAATGCGGCGTCGATCTCCCCGGCGGTGGCCCTTGCGAGATAGGTCTTGCCGCAGCCCGGCGGGCCGTACATCAGCAGACTGCCGCCGATGGTCTTGCCATACGCTTTGTAAACATCGGGGTGTTTCATCGGCTCGATGATCTTGAGCCGGATCTGCTTCTTCAGATCGTCCATGCCGCCGACGTCTTCGAAGCCGATGTCGGGCTTTTCCATTTCGATGGCGGGACTCTCCTGCGGGATCTCCCCGGCCGGCATGCGAATTCGGCCTTGCTCGTCCACGTCGGGGTCCTCCCGCCAGGGTTCGGCGTCGCCCGAAGGCTGGATCTCAAGGGCCGTCGCCAGGTCGGGATCGGCCAAATTGGGATCTTCGGAGATCGCTCGGCGATACGCCTGCACCGCCTGGGCCAACTGGCCCTTGAGCAGCAGGAGTCTGGCATATTGGATGAAGTACTGGGGTTTGCAGTTGGGGCGTTTGATGATTTCCTCGATGATGACCAGCGCGGCGGAAGTGTTGCCCAATTTGCGGTAGCATTCCGCGAGGGCGGCTTGGAGCACCTCGCTCGTGGACTGCCGCTCCAGACCCTGACGCAGCAGCTTCTCCGCCTCATCGAGTTGTCCCCGCGCCATCAGCAGCTTGGCAAGCTGACCCCTCAGCACGCTGTTCTCGGGCGTCAGCTCCAAGGCCTCCCGCAAAGCGTTCAATGTCTCATCTTGTTCAAACATGATATCCAGCCACCCAAAAGGCCACAACTCCAGACTCTACGCACCATTCATTAGCCAAGGCCCCTCTGATGCATGGGAGTGGGGTGATCGCATCCTCGGCCGAAATCTCCGCCGCAACGTTGCTATTATACGCGACTCGCGGGGGCAGGCAAATGGATTCGATGGATGTCACGCGTGCTGTTTGCCGACGCACGCCGCCTTTGCGTGCAACGGAGGGGAATGCAGGTCCGAAGCGGACCTGCCTGGGAAGTTTTGCGCTTTGGGCCTCCAGCATGATACGCGAGCGGACCGCTCGCTTGCAGGCGTGCTCAGTGCCGCCATTGGGGCGGCCTCGAGGCGGTGGGTTCCGGAGTGGTTCGTTCCTTCCTCGATTGTTGTCTCCACAAGAGGGGGTTTGTCACTTTAAGCCTCCAGCATGGTACTGTACAATTGGACTTACCGTCACGGGGGATAGGGCAACGCAGAAGTGCGGCCCGAGCGCCGTGGCGGCGCCATACGGCATGGGCGGGCGCCCTTGCTGACGCCGGCCCTTTGTGCAATCGCGAACCATGCTGGAGGCCCAACGCGATAAACTTCCGCCTCGCCAGAGGCGGTCTTTCTGCATCGTTGACGATGGAGAGGACGCATAGGATGTCGCGTGCCGCCTTGTCGCATAAACGAGCCGAATGCAGGTCCGAAGCGGACCTGCCAGGGAAGTTTTGCGCTTTGGGCCTCCAGCATGATACGCGAGTCGCTCGCTCGCTTAGGAACGTTGTCGGGGGGACTCCCTTTGCGGGCTTTGAAGCGTCGGACTCCGGAATGGTCCGGGCCTATCCTCGATCACGCTCCTGGAACTGTGCGCTTGTCGCTTTGAACCTCCGGTACGGTTGGGTAGAATAGCTGTATCGTCACGGGGGATAGGGCAACGCAGAAGTGCGACCCGAGCACCGTGGCGGCGCCATACGGCATGGGCCGGCGCCCTTGCTGGCGTCGGCCCTCATAATCATGCTGGAAGCCCAAAGCGATAAACTTCCGCCTCGCCAGAGGCGGTCTTTCTGCGTCATTGGCGACGGAGAGGACGCATAAGACAGAGACATCCTGTTGTCTTGGCCGGCGGGCTTGATAAGAGAACGGTAAGCGGCAGCGTCACTGCCGGCGGAACTGGCGGAGCATGTCGAGCAATCGCTGCATGTCCGGCGGCAGGGGGGCTTCGAACTTCACCATCTGGTCCGTGCCGGGGTGGCGGAACTCGATGCTGAAGGCATGCAGGGCGCAGCGGGCGATGACCGGCTCTTCGACCGCCTGCTCCGCGTCGGCGAGCTGCCAGGGATAGACGAGCTTGCCGCCGTACATGTCGTCGGCGACGATCGGGTGCTTGATGTGAGAGAGGTGCACGCGGATCTGATGGGTCCGGCCGGTCTTGGGCATGCACTTCAAGAGCGAGAACCCGCGGAACGCCTCCAGAACCTCGTAGTACGTGATCGCCTCTTTGCCGATCTCCGGCCGGACGGCGTACTTCTCGCGGATCTGCGGATGCACGGCCAGCGGCGCGTTGATGCGGTCGGCGTCCAACTCGGGAGTTCCGTGCACGATCGCCAAGTAGGTCTTTTGAGTCTGGCGATTCTCGAACTGCTTGGCGATCTTCCACTGAGCGGTCTCGTGCTTGGTGACGATCATCACGCCGGTCGTGTCGCGGTCGAGCCGGTGCACGATGCCCGGCCGAAACTCCCCGAGCCCGCTGGAGAGCTGGTCGGAGTAGTGCACGAGGGCGTTGACCAGCGTGCCGGACTTGTTGCCGCGGGCCGGGTGGACGATCAGGTTCGCGGGTTTATTCAGGATGATGATGTCGGAGTCTTCGTAGATCACATCGAGCGGGATGTCTTCCGGCTCGATGGTCTTGCTCGGAGGCTCCGGCACCGTCATCTCGACGACGTCGCCGTGGTGAAGCTGCTGGCTCGGCTTGGCGGGCTTGCCGTTGACGGTCACGCCGCCGGACCGGATCGCGTCCTGCAGGAAGTGCCTGCTGAGGTTCCGGAACCGGCCGTGAAGGTACTTGTCGAGCCGGCGCTCGGTGATGCCGACGCCCACGTGGAGCGTCAGGTGCTTGCCTCGAAGATCCTGCAATTCATCCATGGCAACTTCGAATGTGATCCATGATTGTTGATGTTTGATTGTTGATTTGAAGATCGTGATCCCTGACACCCCTCAAATCAACAATCACACATCGCAAATCAAAAATCTTTCTCACCCACCGGCGGGTTTGTTCGCCTCGGCAGGGGCCGCCGGGGTCGCCGGGGCCGGAGCCGGGACGCTGCCCGGGGCCGGAACGATCGACGGCGTGTTGGCGTCGCCCGGCTTGACCTGGACGGTCGGGGCCTGGGCCTGCGGTTGCGGCTGCGGCGTCACAGTCACTTTGGGCTCCGGCGGCGCGGGCTTGAAAACGACCGGCGACTTGAAATCGCCCATGATCTTGAGGCGATACTCGGCTGCCGCCTGGGCGACCGTGCCGGTGAACTCGGGCTTCTGGCTCGTCGCGCGGTAGATCTCCGCGGCCTTGTCGAAGTTGCCGAGCTCTTCCTCGCAGAGACCCAGCCCGAACTGGGCGGCGGCCGCCAGGGCGGGGTTCGAAGGCTTGCGGTCCAGCGCCTGCTGGTAGCTCTCCTGGGCCTTGGCGATCTGGGCGACGAAGGTGTTGCGATCGGCGTCTGTCGTGCGGAGGTGCTGTTCGGCGCGGATCGCTTCGCCCCGCTTGATCAGCGCCAGGGCCGCCATGTTGCTGTTGGAGATATCGCCGGCGAACTCCTTGAGGTCTTCCGCGAGCGAGCCCAGGGCCATCGACTGATCGCCGTTCTGGGCCGCGGCGCGTGCGGCCTCGTTGATTCTCTGCGGCACCTGCGAGACCAGCAGCGTCAGCCGCTCCTGATTGCGGGTGGCGACCACCCTGTTGCGATAGAAGCTCCAGAAGTAGACGAGAATCGCCACGACGAGGATCGCCGCGACGGCCATGATGTTCTTCTGATTCTGCCTCGCCCATTCCGGGAAGTCCGCCAACCAAGCCGCGAGCTCGTTGGATTTCAGCTCATGACGATGATCCGATTTCATTTATCGTTCTCCGTTGTTTTTGGGATCCAAGGGCCTTGGCCCGACGTTATCGGGCCACCGATAAGACAAACCAATATACTAACAAAACCTCTTTTGACTTGCAACCGAACTATTGTGCTGTTAGAATTTTACGTTACTTCATGGGACCGGCGGAAGGGGAAGTCGGGCGGCAGGCCCACAGTGTCTATTTTCGTTGGTCCTGATCGACGGAACGCAAGTACTGGGGATGGACAGAATGCCAAAGCCGAAAATCGCGCGGACGGGGGTCTTCGTTGTTTTGCTCGGTATTGCCGTCTGTCTGCCGATTCCGGCAGGCGCCGCCGCCGCCGCCGGCAAGCGACAGGCCTGCATCGATGCGCTCTGGGATTCACAGCGATACATCAAGGTCGACGAGATCAAGCCCGGCATGGACGCCTACTGCCTCACGGATTACGGCCAGGCCGGGATCGAGAAATTCGCGTTGAAAGTCCTCGACATCGTCCACGACATCGAGCCGGGCAGAAACGCGATCCTCGTGATGGGCCAGGATGAGCGGTTTCAGCACACCGGCCCCGTGGGCGGTTGCAGCGGATCGCCCGTCTACATCGACGGCCGCCTGGCGGGGGCCCTGGCGTTCGGCTGGGCCTTCTCCAAGGACCCGCTGTACGGGGTCACGCCCATTGAAGAGATGCTCGAAGTCGGCTTGGCGGGCGGGACCGGCGGATCGGCCGGCCGATCCAACGCTTCCGCCATGACGTTCGACTTCTCCAAGCCGATCGATCTGATGGAAGTGGCGAAAGGCCTCTCCACCAGGAAAATGTCGGGAGCGAGCGCCGCCGCCGGGGCGACCGCGCTGCCGTGTCCGCTGCTGATCTCCGGCCTGCCCAGCGAGGCTTGCCAGCAGATGGCCGCGGACCTGGAGTCGATCGGCTTTGCCGCGACGCCGGGCCTCAGCGGCAGCATGGACGCCAAGGATGGTCCCGCGAAACTGGTTCCCGGCGGGACGCTCACCATGCCGCTGGTGACCGGCGACATCAAGATGAACGTGCTGGGTACCGTCACCGAAGTCCGGGACGGCTGCGTCTACGGGTTCGGCCACAGCTTCCAGGGCTACGGCCCGACGAATCTGCCCATGGCTTCGGGAAAGATTTACACGGTCATCTCCAGCCTCCAGCGATCGACCAAGCTGGGCACCAGCTCGGAAATCCTCGGCGCCAACACGTCCGACGAGTCCGGCGCGATTTACGGCCGCATCGGGGCCAAGCCCGCGATGATTCCGCTGACCATTCGGATCGAGCGGTTCAACACGCTGGAGCCCCGCACGTATCATTGCGAGGTGGCCAGCGACCCGGTGCTCACGCCGACCCTGGTTCGCTCGGCGATCGCCGGAGCGGCGTTCCAGGCGGGGCCCTTCCCGCCGGAGCACAGCATTCATTACAGCGCGACGATCGACCTCGAGGACGGCAAGTCCATCCGGTCCGGCAACACCTCTGCGAATACGGAGCTGCTGGAGCCGACTTCGGAGATCGCCGGGGCTCTGTCGTTGCTCATGAACAACCCGTTCGGGGCTCCTGCGGTCAAAGCCCTTCAGTTCGACGTGTCGATCATGCCGAAGAACATCGACTCGTATATCTGGTCGGTGGACATCGCGGATTCGAAGGTCAAGCCCGGCGAGGAGATCGAAGCCGACGTTGTGATCGAATCCTATCTGAAAGAGAAGCGAAAGCACCATGTCCGCATCCAGGTCCCGGAGGATCTGACGCCGGGCAAGTACAACCTGATGTTTCTGGGCTCCAACGACTACGAGACTTTCGTGAGAAAGGTGGCCCCGTATCGCTACCTGGCGATGAATTATCAGACCCTGGTGGACGCTTTGAACGCGGCGTTCAATGTCGACCGGGCTCGGCTGTACTGCCTGCTGGTCCTGCCGCCGGACGGCATCGCTCTGGACAAGGCCGAGCTGCCAAACCTGCCCCGCACCAAGGCGATCGTCCTGCAGAGCGACAAGAGGGCGGTGGCGGCCATGCCTTACCCGCACTGGGTCGAAAAGACTGTAGAAACCGGCACCGTCGTCGCCGACAAAGAGATTGTGGCTATCACGGTAGAGAAATAATCCGGCCGCATAGGAGCAATCATGGAAAGATGTCGCCGTAGGGATCGTATTGGCGTCGTGGCGCTTTTGGCAGCGGTTCTCGTATCGTCTTCGACGTCGATGGCCGTCACGAGCAAAGTCACGCGCCAGGCCAGCAGCAAGGACCTGCTGGCGGGCAAGGCCAACGGGGTGATCGTGACCTCGCGGGGAACCATCCAGCTCGGCCGGGCGGCCAAGGTGCTCGCCACCGAGTTCGACGGAGTCTGGTCCGTCAACAGCGTCGTGGTCAGCGGGGGCACCATCTTCCTGGGCACCAGTCCCAACGGCAACATCTACAGGTACAGCCTGGGCAAACTGACGAAGATCTACCCGACCGAGCAGGAATCGCCCGCCCTGAAGCCGGAAGGGGCCAAGAAGGAAGCGGGCGCGGACCCCAACGGGTCGGGACAGGTGGTCACGGCCAACGCCCGGTTCGCGAATCAGCACATCTTCGCGATGACGGTCGACGTGGCCGGGCGGCTCCTGGTCGGCATCAGCGGCGAGAAGTGCCGCCTGTGCCGCTACGAGTCGAGCAAGATGGAGACCATCTTCGAGCCCAACGACGCCACCTATATCTTCGACATCAAGACTGACAGCGTCGGGAATATCTACCTCGGCACCGGGCCCCAGGGCAAGGTCTACGCTCTGGATCCCTCGGGCAAGGTAGCCCAGCTCGTGTACGACAGCCCGGACAAGAACATCCTGTCCCTGGCGACCGGCAAGGACGGCTCCATCTACGCCGGCAGCGACACCCGCGGCCTGATCTACAAGATCAATCCCCGCACCAAGACCGCTGCCGTCGTCTATGACAGCGAAGAGCCCGAGATCAGCGCTCTGCTGTATGCCGAGGGCACGCCCGGCGAGGGCGGCGTCCTCTATGCCACCGCCACCGCGGCCAACGTCGTCGAGGCCGAGCAGCGGTTCGCGGCCCAGCAGGCCGCCTCGGGGCGGCCCGAGACCAAGGAAGCCGACGGCAAGTCGCCCGCTTCCAGCGACGGCACGACGACGCTCAAGATCGCCAATTCAAATCCCGCGGCGGGCAGCAAGCCCCCGCAGCAGCAGCGTCCGCCGGTTAAGCCTCCGCAGAAGCCCGGCACGGCCAGCTTCGTCTATCGAGTCAACAAGCAGGGGTACGTCAGCGAGCTGTTCAATGAGCCCGCGGTGTTCCTGTGTCTGGCCGGCCAGGACGGCAAGATCTTCGTCGGCTCCGGCAACGACGCCCAGCTCTTCATGGTGGACCCGGACGCCGAACGCCAGGCGGTCGTCTACGAAGATGAGAAGGCGGCCCAGATCACCGCGGTGACGGTTTCCGATCAGGACGTATACGTCGGCACCGCCAACCCGGCCCGGCTGGTCATGCTGTCGTCGGGCTTCGCGTCCGAAGGGACGTTCGAGTCCGACCTGATCGACGCCGGCCAGCCCGCCAAGTGGGGCAAGCTCCAGATCGACGCCGACATCCCTCGCGGCTGCAAGGTCCTCGCTTCTTCGCGAAGCGGCAACGTCAAAGACGTGAACGATCCGACGTTCTCCGAGTGGAGCGAGCCGGTCGAGGTCACCGAGCCCGTTCAATTGCGGTGCCCGGTCGGGCGGTTCTGCCAGTACAAGCTCACCCTGGAGTCGGCGGATGGACAGAAGACGCCGCTGATCCGCGAGATCGCGGTCGCCAGCACGGTGCCGAACCTGGCGCCGCGCGTCGAGGCGGTGGACGTCGCCCGGCTCGCGAACCCCGGCAAGGAAGGCGCGTTCAAAATCGCCTACAAGGCCGCCGACGAGAACGAAGACAAGATGCTGTACCGGCTGGATTTCCGCCGGATCGGACGGACCAATTGGATCGAGCTGAAGGACGAGGTCGAGGCGGATAATTACGAGTGGGATAGCAAGACCGTCGAGGACGGCCGCTACGAGATTCGCGTCACGGCCGACGACGTGCGGAGCAATACGGTCGCCACGAAGCTGACCGGCAGCCGGATCAGCGAGCCGATCGTCGTGGACAACACGGGCCCCGCGATTCGCAAGTACGCCATCGAGAAGAACGGCAAGTCCGCGACTCTCAAGCTCCAGGTCACGGACGACCTGAGCGTGATCAACTCGCTGGATTACACGGTCGACAGCAACGCCGAATGGAAGGGCGCGCTGCCGGACGATTTCGTGTTCGACACGACCGACGAGAGCTTCACGATCCTGACCGACGATCTCGAGCCCGGCGAGCACATCATCGCCGTGAGGATCAAGGACGACGTGGACAACGTGACGTACAAGACGTTCGAGCTGAGCGTCGTGGCGAACTGACATGCGTGGCGTGGGCGCGCACGGATTGTCTCCATCCACGCTTCGGCGTGTCGTCCTGAACGGAGCGTAAGAGAAGATGGTGCGTGGTACGCACCCTACGAGTTGCGACGGCGCGTCTTTGTAGGGTGCGTATCACGCACCGCTCATT
>JBDKUU010001116.1:0-7778 GCA_039679525.1 Phycisphaerales bacterium
GCTGGGCCGCTTCGACCAACGCCGCGTCGGATTGTTCCAGAGACTCGATTCTCATCGGAAACCCTGCTGCTTTCACCGGTGCGATTGCTTCATTCTGGGTTCTCACCAATATGTGTACCCACCGAACCGGAATGAGCGCGAAAAAAGCGAAATTCGTCCGGAGAATTATAAACGGCCGGTCCGGCCGGGAAAAGGCCGGAGGCAGTAGGCTGTAGGCCGGAGGCAGAAGGGACGATGATCGGGCGACAGCGGTAGGGTGGACTCCGTCCACCGTCTTCCTCATACGAGCGGTCCAAAGCCGTGATCACACAAAGCCACAAGGACACGAAGGAAATGACGTAGAAAGCACTCGGGAAACCAGGGCGCGTCCCCGGCATACCCCTAATGCTCAAGACGCAGGTTTTGGCGGGGGACGGCATTTCGATCATTTGAGCTTCGTACTTGCCTCCGGCGGAGGAAGACAATTGAATTTCACCGGCTCCAGGAGTAGAATCGAGACGATAGCCGAGCGGCAACGATAGCATCGAGGTGAACCATGAAAGCGCAGGTTGTGAAAGGCTCGAAGCAGGAAATCGCGGAAACCGTCGTGCGGATCCCTGGCGAGGTTCGCGAAGCGATCGTGTTTGTCGAGGAACCCTCGGATCAGATACAGCCGGCGGCCGGCGAAGACATCTTCGCGGAGATGGAACCCTTCATGGTGCATGTGGGCGGCGCGGATTACGCGAGGGAGGCGCTCTATACCCGGTTGGAGGGGGAATGATCCTGCTCGACACCAATCTGCTGGGTCGTCTGACCGACTCCGCCGATCCTCTCTCTGGGGCGGCCCGCAAGGCCGTTCATACGCTGCTGGCGAAGGGAGAACGCCTCATCATTGTGCCGTAGAATCTTTATGAGTTCTGGGCGGTGGCTACGCGCAGACCGGGCGTGCCTCCCGCGGGGCAGAACGGCCTGGGGATGACGCCTGAGCAGACCAGCCAATGGTTGCGTTTCTTTCAACGACGGTTCACTCTTCTTCCGGACCGCGAGGAGTTGCTCACGCATTGGCATGCTCTGGTCAGGACGCGTGGAATCAGGGGCCTCAAGTCATACGATGCCCGTCTTGTCGCGGCGATGCAGAGTCTCGGGATCGCCCGACTCCTGACCTTCAATGCGAGTGACTTCCAGGGCTTTGCGATCATGCTCCTTGATCCGGCATCCCTCGTGTGACCTGTCGGAACCGCCAGCCATTTCCGTCAAACATCACAAAAAGGGGTGAGGGAAGCACGAACAAAGCGGGAGGCCCGCCTTGGAAATTCGAAACCCGAAATCCGAAACAAGCACGAATGACCCAAACCCAAATGCTCAAAACGGACGCTCCGGCGGGCGGCAGCGTTTTGGTCATTTGTGCTTCGTGCTTTGGATTTGTTTCGGATTTCGAGATTCGTGCTTCGGATTTCCCCATTCCGGCGTCGTTTTGCGGCCGCGATGGACGTTGGGCGGGGCGGGTGCTACAATGAGGGCATGGTAACGACACGGCAGCAGGCGTTGGAGATTGCGGCGAAGGTCCGCGCGGGGCTGGAGAAGATCTACGGCCCGCGGCTGCGGGGCGTGTACCTCTACGGCTCGGGAGCCCGCGACCAGTTGACGCCGGACAGCGATGTCGATATCGCTGTGGTCCTCGACGAGGTTGATGACTCCGAGCATGAACGAGCCAGCCAGCTCGGTTGCGATCTGAGTCTGGAGTACGACACGCTCGTCAGCTTTCTGTTTGTCAGCGAGGCGGACTTTCAGAAGGGACGTTTTGCGATTCACAGGATCATCCGAAAAGAGGGGATCGCGGCGTGAACGAGGAAACCAGTCTGCATCTCGATAGATCGCAGGACTGTCTCGCCGAAGCGGAATTGCTGCTGAGCGAGGCCCACTATGGTGCCGCGGTCAGCAGGGCCTACTATGCGATGTTCCACGCGGCGACGGCGGCGCTTCTCCACAATGGGTCGAGCGTCATTCGCATCAGGGGATCATCTCGGCTTTCGGGCAGACGTTCGCGAAGACGGGAGTCATCGACGCGAGATTTCACAGATATTTCAAGGAGTCCTTCGACCTCCGCCATGAGACCGATTATCAGCCGATGTTTCGGTTGCCGGAGGAGCGGGGGCGGGAAGTATTGAACTGGGCGAGGGAGTTCGTCGCGGTCTGTCGGACGCTCTGCGAATAGCGTCTCGCTTCCGAGCGGGCGCGTCTTATCGCTTCTTCTTCGGCTTGGGCTTGCGTTTGGACGGCTTTCGCGGCTTGTCGACTTGTGCCCGGACCATCGCGTAGTGCCTCTTGATGCGTTCCACGTACGCGGGGTCCGTCAGGAGCACGCCTCGCACCAATTCCACCAGGGCGGGTCCGATGGGGGTGTGGGGGCTGCCAATATTGAGGGCCGGGCCCTTCGCTTCGATCGCCTCGGCGAGGCTCCCATCGTGGAGCCATCGCTGATAGAACTCGACGTCCTCCCATCCCCATCCGATGAACGCCTGCACGCTCATTCCGTTCTTGGCGATCACGCAGAAGATCACGCGGCGGCAGTCGCACCCCGGGTCGTTGCAGTACAGTTCGAGAAAGCCGTATTCGCCGGCCGGGAGGCCGAGAGAGTTGCCGGGCGGCACGGTGAGAGTCCGGATTTCGCGGGCCCCAATCTCCGGGAAGTACTCATCGAATGGAACGAACGGCATATTGCCTCCCTATGCTTCTCAGACGCCCGACTTGAGCGGGCAGTGGACCGTGAAGACTGTGCCGGACTCGGCGGTGCTGGTGAAGGAGACTTGGCCCTTCAAATACCGCTCCGTGAGCAGCTTGATGCTGTAGGTGCCCAGGCCTCGGCCGCGGCCTTTGGTCGAGAAGGACCGTTGGAAGACCTGGAGCTGGACCTCCCGCGTCATGTGGCCGGGGTTGTGGACCCAGAACTCGACAGTGCCGTTCGAGGCCGAGCATCCGACGGTGACGGTCTGCTGCGCCCGGCAGGCCTCCAGGCCGTTCTTCACCATGTTGCACAGGATCCGGGTCAGGAGGACCTTGTCGCTGACGACCGAGACGTCGACGGCCTTCTCGTCCAGGCGAAGGAACCGATCCTGGGCGACCGGATGGCGGGTGTAGAGGGCGACCGCGTCCTGAAGCACCCTGAGCGAGCCGACGGGCTCGGGCTTGAGAACCAGCTCGCCGCTCTCGGCCCGCAGGAGGATTCGCTGGGCGTCGATCTCCTCGATCAATTCGCCGCAGAGGCGGTGGATCGTGTCGGCGTACTCCTCGACCTTGTCGGGCGTGCCTTTCTTCAGGAAGTCCGCGTACCAGGAGAGGCCGTACGCCACGTTGTAGATGTCGTGCAAGAAGATGTGTTCGAGGGCCTGACGCCGCTTCTCGTGGCCGATGTCGAGGGCGGCGCAGATCGTGAATCGTTCTCCCTCGACGGTCACCGGCGTGGTCCAGATCCTCAACTCCAGGGCCTCGCTGTTGTGCTTGCGGAGGATTCGGCACTCCTGGACGCTGCCCTGTCCGTTTTGTTGGCTCTCCAGGATCGCGTGCACGGCCCCGCACAGGCCGCAGAATTCGGTGGTGCCGCAGCCGCCCTCGGTCTCGAAGCCGTGGGTGCAGCCCATCGCCTCGCCCGGCCGCATGCCCAAGACACTTTTGCCCTGTTCTTCCGGCGGCAGCAGGTCCGCGATCCGTTTGTTGGCAAAGACGATCTGCCGATACTCGTTGAGCACCATCATGATGCAGGGCGTCATATCGGGCAGCATGCCCAGCAGTTTTCTGCCGGCAAAGAGCCGGGCTTGTCGCGCTACTTCCTGCGTCGAAGCACGTTCGCCCGGGGCGAATTCCGTGGGAATCTTCTTATCCGTCATCAACCGTACTCACTTGTCACAAAGCGTTTCCTCGTCGTCATGCCGCTATGAGGCGAAGCGCGCCGCCCCATCTCCGGACCTCATTGTGTCAAAACCAGGCGAGAGAATCAACCCCAAAAAATGGAGGTCCGTCAGGGGTGCATGACCGTAGTTGCGTGAGCATCGTGGGCGGGTCGCGTTCGCGGCGTGCATCTATCGCTTTGGGGATACCGGCGGGGAGAAAACGGGCACGCCGTACCCCGAAACAAGGACCGTCCGCCGGCGACGAAAGGCCCTCCATGTGGACGTCCGCGAGGGGGATCGCCGGAGATTTGCAGGGAAGGCGTACGAGGACTTCCAGGGGCTCTGCTCTCATCGTCCTATTGGTGCAGTGCGAAAAATGCCCGCGGGCCCATCGCGCAGCGGCGAGCCGGCGGACTCCGGATCCATCCGTTCTTTCCTCTATTCCGAAGTCCCCTTCGGCCCGGCCTCATCGCAGAAACGGCCACGCACCCGCTCGTCAGTCAAGATTGCGGGCGTGGGTGGTTCGTGAAGCGTGGGGGAAAGACAAGAAGGAATCGGCGTCAGGCGGTACCGGGCCTGACGCCGATGGCTTAGATTATGTTTATCTGGTCCGCTCTGCACGGCTCAGTCTACGGGTATTTATATGCGCGCTGGGGCGGCCAGATCGTACGCAAAGTGCCGATTCTCCCGGGCTATCGGCCGCATGTGTCTATCGGGTCAATCCCGGTGCTCGCCATGGGGGTATCGTGAAGGGACTACCCGGGCCGGCGGTCCAGGACGCGCTCGGAGCCGCCGGCAAGTTGTCGCAAGGAGCCCGGCTCCAGGAGGATCACCTTGGCATCGACGTCGAGGACGGCCTTGATGCGCGCCGCCATCTGGCGCCGCAGAGTCTCGAAGGCCTTGACCTCGTCGAGCGAGGGGAGATTGCCGGAGTTCTCGACTCGGATTTGGATCGTGTCGACGCCGCCTTCCTGGTCGAGGATGATCTGGAAGTAGGGGCTGATGCCGTTGAACTCGCCGACGAGCTCCTCGATCTGCGAGGGGAAGAAGCCGACGCCGCGGACGAGGATCAGGTCGTCCGTGCGTCCCATGATGCGGTCCATGCGGACGAAGCTCCGGCCGCAGGAGCAGGGCTCGGGATTGAGCCGTGTGATGTCCCCCGTGCGGTAGCGGATGAGCGGGAATCCCTCCTTCATGATCGTGGTGATGACCAGTTCGCCCTCGTGGCCCGCGGGCGCGGGGGCGAGGGTCTTGGGATCGACGACCTCGACGATGAACTGGTCTTCGTTGATGTGCAGGCCGTCGCGAAGGTGGCATTCGCCGGCGACGCCGGGGCCGAGGACTTCGGTCGGGCCGTAGGTGTCGATGGAGATGATGTGGAGCCGCTCTTCAAGTTGCCGCCGCAGTGGGTCGCTCCATCGCTCTCCGGCGAAGAGGCCCAACCGCAGGGAGAGCCGCTCCAGGTTGACCTGGGCTTCATCGAGGCTGACCGCGATGTTCAGCGCATGGCTCGGCGTAGACACCAGAACCGTCGTCTTGAAATCCCTCATGATGACGATCTGCTTGGCGACGCTGGTGGCCAGGGAGGCGGGAATCACCGACGCGCCGATCCGCTCGGCCCCCTGGTGGAAGCCGAACCCCTCGGCGAACAAGCTGTAATGCAGGGCGACCTGGACGACGTCCTGCTGAGTCACCCCGGCGGCGGTCAGCAGTCTCGCGGCGCATTCCCGCCAGTTCCGCAGGTCGTTCTGCGTGTAGCCGACGACGATGGGCTTGCCGGTGGTGCCCGAGGTGGTGTGGATTCGCACGATGTCCCGCAGCGGGACTGCGAACATGTCGTAAGGGTAGCTCCGTTGCAGGTCTTCCTTCGTGGTGAAGGGAAGATCCTGGATGGCCCGCAGGTCCGTGAGGCGTTCGAGATTGACGCCGTGGTTGTCGAACGCGGTCTTGTAGAACGCGACGTTGCGGTACACGCGGTTGAGCGTGGACTGGAGCCGCTCCAACTGGACTTGGGCCAACTCTTCGCGAGGCATCGTTTCGCACTTGACGTTGTAGAGGTTTACCTGGTTCATGGGACTGCCTCAAGCTCCAAATCCGAAATTCGAAACTCGAAATCCGAAACAAATCCAAATGACAGAAACCCAAATGCCCGAAACGCTGTCGTCCGCCGGATGATCCGTTTTGAATTTCGGATTTTGGTCATTCGTGCTTGTTTCGGATTTCGAGTTTCGAATTTCGGATTTCTCCTGTTTATTCATCTATTCTCCGATACTCCTTCCCGAGATACGCCCTCTGCACTTCGGGATTGTCGCTCAACTGCCGCGAGGGGCCTTGCAGGACGATCTGGCCGGTCTCGATCACGTAGCCGCGGTCGGCGACCGCCAGGGCGGCCCGCGCGTTCTGCTCGACCAGCAGGATCGTCAGGCCGTTGCGCTTGAGCGCGACGATCGTCTCGTAGATGTCGCGAACGACCAGCGGGGCCACGCCCAGCGACGGCTCGTCCATCATCAGCAGTTTGGGCCTGGACATCAGGGCCCGGCCGATGGCCAGCATCTGCTGCTGGCCGCCGGAAAGCGTGCCGGCGAGCTGGTTCGATCGCTCCTTGAGGATGCCGAACAGGTCGTAGACCTGCTCCAGGCCTTCCTTGAGGCTCGCCGTGCTGCACTCGCGACGACGGCAGAACGCCCCGAGCAGGAGGTTCTCCCGGACGGTCATCGTGCCGAAGACGTGCCGGCCCTCGGGGACCAGGCAGCAGCCCAGGCCGACGATCCTCTCTGCCGGCCGGCCGAGGATGTCCCGCTTGTCGAATTCGATCTCGCCCGAGCGGGGCTTCAGGACGCCCGCGATGGTCTTGAGCAGGGTGGTCTTGCCCGCGCCGTTGGCCCCGATCACCGCGACCGCTTCGCCCGGCGAGACGTGCAGCGAGATCCCCTTGAGGACCCGCAGGGCCCCGTAGCCGGCGTCGAGATTGAGGATCTTAAGCATGCTCGTCCCCCAGGTAGATGCGGATCACGTCGGGATTCCGCTGGATCGCGGCGGGCGGGCCCTCGGCGATCTTGCGGCCCTGGTCCAGGACGAGCACGTCGTCGGAGATATTCATCACGAGCGACATGTCGTGCTCCACGATCAGGCACGTGACGCCGCGATCGCGGATCTTGAGAATCAGCTTCGAGAGTTCCTGGGTCTCGTAGATATTCAGTCCGGCCGCGGGCTCGTCGAGCAGCAAGAGGGCCGGCTCCGTGGCCAGGGCCCTCGCGAACTCCACCAGACGCTGGCGGCCGAAGGACAGGTTCGACGCGGTTTCCTTCATGTGGGACGCCAGGCCGAGGTCCATGAGGATGTCCGCCGCCTTGACCCGAGTCTCCTGGTCCTCACGCCACGTTCGAGGCAGGTTCAGCATGCCCGCGAGAAATCCCGAGCGGGTCCGCGGGTGCCGGCCGACCATGACATTCTCGTGGACCGTCATATGTGGAAACAGCTTGGTCGTCTGAAAGGTGCGGGCGATCCCCAGCGATGCGATGGCGTGGGGCTTCCACGCGGTGATCCGCTTGCCGCGGAAAAGGACGTCGCCCTGGTGAGGCGGGACCGTCCCGGCGATCAGATTGAACAGCGTGGTCTTGCCCGCGCCGTTGGGGCCGATCACGGCCTTGATCGTGCCGGCCTGCACAGTCGTGCTGACGTCCTGAACGGCGTGGACGCCGCCGAAGGAACGCCGGAGGTTCCTTGTTTCCAGGAGGATGTCACTCATAGAACCTCCTGGGAAGAAAATTCGAAATTCGAAATCCGAAATCCGAAACAAGCACGAATGACCAAAATCCAAAATCCAAAACGGCCCCCCCGGTCGGCGCCAGCGTTTCGGCCATTTGGGCTTCTGTCATTTGAATTTGTTTCGAATTTCGGATTTCGGATTTC
>JBDKUU010001117.1:0-3209 GCA_039679525.1 Phycisphaerales bacterium
AAGCACATCCGGGACCGGGAGCTCCAGATGCTCGCCAGCGTGATCCAGACCAACAGCAGGCTGGGCATGCACTTGATGGACGATTCGCTGATCGAGTTGTACCAAGCCGGCGACATCACATACGACACGGCCGTCTGCAACTCCTCCGATCCCAAGTATTTTCGAGACCGAATCCACAGGGACACTCTGCCGAGAGAACAATAGGCGCAGCCCGGGCATGGTCGATCGTTCCAGCCAATCGAGTCGCTTCCGTCTCTACAGCCGCATGATCGCGGGAGTCCTGCTGGCGGCGATGACGTTGTGCGACGGACGCACCGGTGCGGCCCAACCGCCGACGCTGATGGTGTTCGCCGCGGCGGGCGCGACCGATGCGATCAGAGAACTGGGCGATCGGTTTGAGGAACAAGCCGGGATGCACGTCGATCTGGGACTCGGCCCCACGTCGACGCTGGCCCGCCAGATCGAGGCCGGGGCCCAGGCGGACGTCTTCATTTCCGCGAACGCCGAGTGGATGGACTACCTCCAGGAGCGGAGCCTGCTGGTCCGCGAGACACGCCGGACACTGGCGGGCAATCGGCTGATTCTGATCGTTCCCTCGACATCCACTCTCTCCCTGAATCTCGATGAACGGACCGACCTGCCAAGTCGAATTGAGGGCCGCATCGCGATGGGCGACCCTGACCATGTCCCGGCCGGCCAATACGCCAGGACGGCTCTCGAACGTCTCGGCTGCTACGAGGCATTGCGGCCGCGGATCGTCAACTGCACCAGCGTTCGCGAAGCCTTGGCGCTGGTCGAATCGGGCCAGGTGGCCGCGGGGATCGTCTACCGCTCGGACGCACAGGTCTCCAATCGCGTTCGGATCGCGGGCATATTCCCGGAGCGGCTGCACGATCCCATCGAGTTCCAGATCGCGCTCGTGCGGGACGCCCGGCCTGGAGCGGCCGAATTGCTCGACTACCTGACGAGCCCTCAATCCCGCCGGGTCCTCGCGTCGTACGGTTTTGAAACCGGCGACGCCGCGGACGCAGCGACTCGGCCTCGGGCGGACTCGAACAGCCGTAGCTGGCTGCCGACCGCCGCGGAATGGGCCGTGATCCGCACGTCGCTGAAGGTCGCCGCCGGCTGCGTCCTTGTCCTCACGGTCCCCGGCATCCTGTTGGCGTACCTGCTGGCCCGCAGGGACTTCCGCGGCAAGATCGTGCTCGAAACGCTGCTGCACGCGCCGCTGGTCGTGCCGCCTGTCGTGACGGGCTATCTGCTGCTGGTTCTGCTGGGAAACAACGGCCTCGTGGGCCGATGGCTGCATGACACCCTCGGCCTGGAGCTGGCCTTCACCCTCTACGGGGCGGTCCTCGCCTCGGCCGTGATGGCCCTGCCCCTGCTGGTGCGATCGGTGCGGGTGGCGATCGAGCTTTGCGACAGGCGGTTCGAGGAGGCCGCCGCCACGCTCGGCGCGGGGCCCGTCCGAACGTTCCTGACAGTCACCGTGCCGCTGGCGCTGCCCGGCATCGTCAGCGGGATGATCCTGGCGTTCGCGCGAAGCCTGGGCGAGTTCGGCGCGACAACCGTCTTCGTCGGCAACATCGAAGGCCGCGGCCGCACGCTGCCGCTGGCGATCTATTCGCACCTACAGACCGCCTCGGGCGGCGAATCGGTCATCCGGCTGGTTGCCTTCTCGATCGTCCTGTCGCTGCTGGCCGTGGGTTTGTCGGAGGTCGTCGTGAGAAAGGCAAGGAGCGGCCATGCGACTTGACGTGAATGTCGAGGCCAGGCTCGGCGCCTTTCGTTTCGAAGGCAACTTCCAGACCGACGCCGAAATCCTGGGGATCTTCGGCCCCTCCGGCGCCGGCAAGACCACGCTGCTGCACTTGATCGCCGGGCTGCTGAAACCGGATCGCGGCCGCATCTCGCTCGATGGCGAGACTCTCTTTGACCACGATGCCAAGACATCCGTGCCGGCCCATCGCCGTCGCATGGGCCTGGTCTTTCAAGACAATCGCCTCTTCCCCCACCTGACCGTTCGCGGCAATCTGCGGTTCGCCAAAGGGCTCCTCCGGAGAAGATCGCCGACAGTCGAGTGGAATGCGGTCGTCGAGATGCTCGATCTCGGTCCCCTGCTGGACCGCAGGATCGGGACTCTGTCGATCGGCGAACGCCAACGCGTGGCGATCGGCCGGGCATTGCTTTCCTCGCCTCGACTGCTGCTGCTCGACGAGCCGGTCTCGGCGGTGGACGCGGGACGCCGGGCCCATATCCTGCCGATGCTGCGGAGAATCACCCGGGACTTGCGCGTGCCGATGGCGATCGTCAGCCACGAGCTGTCGCAGTTGCTCTTTCTGACGGACCACCTGCTGCTGATCGAGAACGGACGATGCCTGGCGCACGGCCGATTCGCGGATCTGCTGCACAACACCGACGCTCTTCGACTGCTCCGCGCCGGCGGGATCACGAATCTGCTCCGCCTGCGCGCGGACCAGCATCTGGCGGCGGAGGGCATCACGCTCTGCTCGCTCCAGGGCTCCGGCGAAAACGAAGCATCCAAGTCCATCCGCGGCCCGCTCACCCGGTGCGATCCGGGAACCGAGCTGACGGCCACGCTCCGGCCGGAAGACATCATCCTGTCGCCGGCGCCGGCCGATCAGATCTCCGCGCAGAATCAGATGCCCGGCCGTATCAAGACTCTCATACAAAACGCAGACCGGGTCCTGTGCTGCGTGGATGTGGGCGTCGATCTCTTCGTGGACGTCACGCATCGCTCGGCGACGGGCTTGGACCTGAAGCCTGGAGGCAGGATCTGGTGCCTGTTCAAGACCTGCGCCATAAAGGACTTGTTCGAAGAAGTCCAGGCAGACAGCAAGGCTGAAACTGACTCCCATGATCGTTCATTCCCTGCAACACGTGCCCTTTGAGGACGCGGCGAACATCGCCGTCTGGGCCAGGCAGCGCGGCCACACGCTGACGACGACACGGCTCTACGAGGACGAGCCTCTTCCCGATCCCGCAGGTATCGGCCTGCTGGCGGTCATGGGCGGCCCGATGAACGTGTATCAGCATCGCAACCACCCCTGGCTGCTTCGCGAGAAGGCGTTTCTGGAAAAGGCGCTCGCCGCCGGGACGCCGTTTCTCGGCGTCTGCCTGGGAGCGCAGCTGCTGGCCGACGTGCTCGGCGCCAAGGTCGTGCAGACCCCGCAGGTCGAGATCGGGTG
>JBDKUU010001118.1:0-3831 GCA_039679525.1 Phycisphaerales bacterium
GGCCCTCAGGGCGCTATCGGAGGTCATTCAGACCGAGGATCGGGCCGTCGCGGAGACGGTCGAGCGGTTGCGATACGACAGCTACACCCTGGAGAAAGATATCGTGCTGTTCAGCGAGCCCGTCGAGAAGTTCAACCGCGTCCGCCTGTACGTGATCATCACGAGCAGCCTGCCCGCCGAGATCCTGGCCCTGGCCAGCAAGTGCGCCACAGGCGGAGCCGACTGCATCCAGTTGCGGGCCAAGGACGTCCCCGACGACAGACTGTTCGCCACGGCCGTGGAGTTGGTCGAGATCTGCCGGGAGATGGGGACCCTCAGCATTATTAACGACCGCGCGGACATCGCGGCGGCCGCCGGGGCCGACGGAGTGCACCTGGGCCAGAACGACCTGCCCGTCGAGCAGGTGCGGCGGATTCAGCTCAGCCCCTTGATCATCGGCAAGAGCACCCACTCGCACAAGGAGCTCGAAGCGGCCCTGCCGGGACTGCCGAGCTACGTGAGCCTGGGGCCGGCCTTCCCGACGCCGACCAAGCCGGACATCGAGATCGCCGGGACCGATTACGTCAAACAGGGCCTGGCGATGCTCGCGGAGACCGGGGTCGGCCACGTCGCGATCGGCGGCATCACCATCGACAACGTCGAGCAGGTGATCCGAGCCGGGGCGCAGCGCGTGGCCGTCTGCGCGACCGTGACGAAAGCCGCGGACCCCACCGAGGCCTGCCAGCGACTCAAGGACAAACTCGTCAAGCTGCTCGGCGAATCAAACTGAACCGAAAGAGTGCCTGCCACAGAGGACACAGAGACCACAGAGAGGCTTCTTGATTGATTCATCAGAGAGTCTGTTTCTCTGTGTCCTCTGTGCTCTCTGTGGCCATTCTTCACATGTTCTTCTGGAGTAGGACAAAATCTATGAAACGAACAGTCATCATCGGCGCACTGATTGGATTCATGGCATCAGGCGCCTGGGGGCAATCGCTGTGGGAACTGGCGAAGGCGAATAGGGACACGCTGAGGATCTCGACGCTGCTGGACGCGCAGGACGTGCGGGATCGTCTTTCCACCGACCCCGGGATCGACAAAGCTATCGACTGGTGCAAGCAGACCGGCGTGACGCGGGTCTTCATGGAGTCCTACCGCGACGGATACACCGCCGAGAGGCCGGCGATCGAGCACGCCAAAGGCCGTTTCATCGAGGCCGGGATCGAGGTCTCCGGCTGCGTGACGCCCACCAACGTCGGCAAGAAGTCGACCGGCTGGAAAGGCATCTCGTGCTACACGGACGAAGCCACGCAAAAGCGAGTCCAGGAGATCTTCGAGTACGCCGCGTCGCTGTCCGACGAGATCATGATCGATGACTTCTGGTTCACCGACTGCGAGTGTCCCGAGTGCCAGAAGGCCCGCGGCGATCGGAGCTGGGCCCAGTACCGCTGCGACCTCATGACGAGGGTCAGCCGGGAGCGGATTCTCCAGCCCGCCCGCGCGGTCAATCCGAACGTCAAGATCATCGTCAAGTACCCCCAGTGGTACGACCAGTTCCACAATCGCGGCTACGACGTCGTGCGCGAGACGGCCGATTTCGACAGGATCTGGGTCGGCACCGAGACCCGCGACTACGAAGACAAGCAATGGGGCGGCGACGTCCAATACAAGGGCTACTACCTCATGCGATGGCTCGGCGAAATCGGCGGCCCCAAGTGCGGGGGCGGCTGGTTCGACCCCTACGGCACCCACGAGAACACGTATGTCGAGCAGGCCCGCCAGACGGTCCTGGCCGACGCGAAAGAGATGCTGCTGTTCTGCTATGGCTCGCTCCTGAACGGCGGCGCCGCGGCCGATGTCGAGAAGCTCCGCACGGAGATCCCCAGTCTGTTCAAGCTCGCGGCGATGGTGCGGAATCAGCCGCTCCGAGGCATCGCCGCTCCCAAGCCGGCCGGCAGCGACGGCCGAAACGAACAATACGTCTGCGACTTCGCCGGCATGCTCGGCCTGCCTCTGATTCCCACTGCCGAAATCCGCACGGACGCCAAGGCCGCCTTCCTTTCGATCTACGCGCTGAAGGACCCGCAATGGAGCGACAATCTCGCCGCCATGCTCAAGGCGGGAACGCCGGTGCTGGTCACCGACGGCCTGGCCGCCAGGCTCCCGAGCGACCTGGCCTCCGACAAGAACCTCCTGACGCTCAAGGTCGACGGCAAACCCAAGAGCCTCCTCGGCCTGACCCGCGAAGACCTCAAGCCGATCCGCGACAAGCTCCTGGCCCCGTTGGGATTGACCTTCGACGCCCCGAACAAGGTGGCTCTCTACCTGATCGGCGACGACACCATCGCCATCGAGAACTTCAACAACGAGCCCATCACGGCCACGCTCCAATTCGCGGAACCGGTCAACGCGACGAAGTCCCTGATCCTGCCCACCGACGGCCAGGCGGACTTCACCTCCGCCGCCGGCAAGATCGAGTTCACAAAGATCACGCCGCGAACGCTCGTGGTGCTCAAGCGCGCGATGTGACTTCGGAACTCCGTAGGGTGCGTATCACGCACCGCTCAATATTCGTTGGCATGAAAGCCGGTGCGTGATACGCACCCTACGAAGAGGCGTGACGAGCCCCAAAACGGCACTGGCCGCGGACGTGTGTCCGCGGCCAGTCCTTCAAGGTAAGGGGGGCATCAAGTCTGTATCATTTGCGGCGTCTGCGAAGAATCGCCAGGCCGCTGAGTCCCAGGAGAACGATCGTGGCCGGCTCGGGCACGGACATCGCGCCGCTGAATCCGCCGGAGCCGAGTCCGCCGCGGTCGAGCATGTCGGCGAAGCTGCGGTAGCCCGCCCCGCTGCCGCCTGAGAGGGACAGGTCGAAGTCGAGCGAGGGCAGGCCCATTTGTTCCAGCAGGGCCAGGGCCGCCGAACCGAGGGCCGAGCCTTCGTGCGTGACGAGCACGTTGCTGATGTCGGCCTTGAAGTCGGTATAGCCGCCGGCGACGGTGCCGAGCGTGCCGAGGTCGCCGACCGCGAGAGTGCCCGTCATGTACGTGACGCTGTTATCCGCGCTCTTGACGATGATCTGCGAATTGCCCAGGGGCGTCAGCGTGTAGGGCTGGCCCGGGATGCCGCTGATTTGAAACGTCGGCAGGTACACGTGGGCCCCGACCAGGGCGTCGTAATTGCTGCCCATCGCGCTGTCGACCGTGATCGATTGGTCGAAGCTCAGGACGCCGGCCCCGTTGTAGGACCATTCGCCCGCCGAGCCGTCGGTCGGGCTGAACGTGAGGACCTGCTGAGGAGTCACGGTGTCCGCGAGGATCGGACTCGTCAGAGCCGCCGCCAGCGCCATCGCCAAGGTCAAAGTCGTTCTCATATCTGCTTCTCCCCTGTCACTCGGGTAGAGATTCCGTTGGATTCACGTCACGCGACCTGGGCTGCGGCTCTCCTGCGACGCCGGCTGGCGACGCTGAGCAGACCGCCCAGTCCGAGGAGAATCGCGGTGGCCGGCTCGGGCACGGCGACCAGATACTCCTGATTGCCGTTGCTGACGATGACTCGCAGGTCCGCCTTGGCCCCGCCACCGGTGAGGCTGTGGAGCCATCTGTTCGCGGTCTCATAGTCCAGGTTCTCGGCCTTGAAACCGCCCAGGCCCACGGTGCCGTCGAGCGTAACGTCCCAGTCGGCGGTCGCGGTCGGCATCTTTTCGTAGATGATCTCCCAGATCGCCGCGGCGAAGGCCTGTGCGGCCCGATTGTCCTGAGCGGTCGGGGCCCGAGAGACCCAGGCCGGATCGTAGTACCGGGCCCACAACTCCCGGATGTAGTTCGCCTTCGTCGTGCCCAGCGTCTCGCC
>JBDKUU010001119.1:0-8692 GCA_039679525.1 Phycisphaerales bacterium
GCGAGCAAGGTGAATTTGGGTAATATAGGATGTTGACAACCAAATCACCCAGATTGTACAATACGCAACATCCGGACTGGAGAGTTCGTGTCCGGACGGTGCTCGCCGAATCTGGGTCGAAGGCTGACGCCGGGTAGGATGTCCCTTAGAGAGGCAGGCGCGAGGGAGTTGGGAGGATGGTTGGATGGAAAGGGTGCAAACGGGGAGTCGGGGGAGACTCTGGGCGTGGTTCGGTGCGTTGGCGATCGCGATGATCGCTAGTCCTGCCGGGGCGGCGTGGACCATCACTCAGCTCACCGACAACAATAACGACGACTGCAACCCCGCCATTTCCGGCGCGAACGTGGTGTGGGAGCATTGGGACGGCTCCGACTGGGAAATCCACAGCAACTTCGCCGGGGCTCTGACCCACAACAACAGAGACGATGAGGCTCCGGCCATCTCGGGCACCAACGTGGTCTGGCAACGGGCAACCGACTCGGGCTACGAGATCTTCAGCAACTTCGCGGGCCGCATAACCAACAATGCCAGGGACGACATGTACCCCGACATCTCGGGCACGAACGTCGTTTGGGAGCACTACGGCGACTCCGATGTCGAGATCTACAGCAACTTCGCCGGGCAGATCACCGACAACGCCAGAGACGATTATGATCCCGCTATTTCGGGCACGAACGTCGTGTGGGTGCATGAAGACGGCTCCGACTACGAAATCATGACCAACTTCGCCGGCCGCTTGACCGACAACGGCGTCGACGACACCTGCCCCGACATCTCCGGCGACAACGTCGTTTGGGAACGCTGGACCGCCGCAGGCGACGCCGAGATCTTCACCAATTTCGCTGGTCGCCTGACGAACAACGCCCGGGACGACGCCGAAGCCTCCATTGACGGGACCAACGTGGTGTGGGAAGGCTACCGCGACGCCGACAGCGAACTCTACACCAACTTCGCCGGCCGCATCACCTTCAACGGCGTCGACGACTGCGTGCCGGTCATCTCGGAAATGAACATCGCCTGGCAGCACTGGGACGGCGACGATTGGGAGATCTACACGGCGACGTACAGCAGCGACAGCCCGAGCGCCGTGCCGTCCCCCGGAGCCGTCGTGCTGGTGGGCGCGGGAACGTTGACGGTCGGTTGGCTCCGCCGCCGCAAGGCCCTATAAGACTGCCGATCGCGTTACAGTCTGCGCCGAACGGACGCTGAAGTCACAGCTTCGTGACTTCGGAGAGGCCTTCGATTTGCTTTTCCGTGATCTGGCGGATGCGGGCTTCCAATTCATCCTGGAGGGCCTGGGTCTCGCCCTGCAGCGTCTCTTTCAACCGTCCCTGGAAATCCCCCCGCATTTTGGCGATCCGCGAGGGCAGCAGGACGTTCTTCACGATCCACGCCGGGGCGTTCCAGGTGTCCGCCAATTCCTTGGCCTTCGCCATGCCGTAGCGGACGGCCAGGAACGTCACCACCGCGCCGATGATCGCACCGGCGATCCACCCGCCGGGCCCGGCTGCCAGAAGGGCCAAGCCGCCGCCGCCGCTGACGGAGGCCGCGACCGTAGCCGCCAGCGCCACGACGAACCAGCCGACAGTGTCCATGATGCCGCCGTAGAGGTCCGGCGTATCGGGCTGGACAAAAGCCTGCCCGACCGCCGTCTGCTGGGCCTCGTCGATCGGACGCTCGCCGACGCTCAAGCCGTAGGACTCGAACCAATTCCGCAGCAGCTCGTTGAGCTCGCCCGGCAGGCCGCGACGAAGCGTGTTCATTCTCTTGTCGATGATGGCCCGGAATCGGCCTTCGTTCGCCTTGACCTGGGCTGCGATCGATTCCCGCAGGGTCTTCACGGACCCGCCTTTGTCGCGGAATTCCTCGACGATCGGCCGGATCGTCCTGTCGAACAGCTCCGAAGTCACATCGGCCGCGACGCCCGTGACATAGCTGTTCGTCACCTTCTCGACCAGCGGCCGCACCTGCACCCGGCAGAATCGCGGCAGGTCGCGGCGAAGCTGCTCCCGGGTCTCTTCGAAGCTCCGCTGCAGGGCCGGCAGGATCGCCAAGCCCTGGGAGATCACCGCGTACGGCCGGTCGCTTCGCATCAGTCGGGACCGCTGGAGCCCGAGCGTCTCGGTGACGACGTCCGGCACGAACGGCCATTGACTGCTGCCGCCCGCCAGGATCACCCGGCTGATCTGGTCGGTGGCCACCGCCTTCTCGGCCAGCCCATGCGCCAGCGAGGTCCGGAACCAATCGATCAGGTCGATCTCCTGCTGTCGCTGCAGAATTCGCTGGGCCCGCACGCCCATGCTCTCCATGTTCAGCACGAACGTCGGGCTCGGCAGGTAGTGCCTTGCCCGTTCCATGAAGCTCGACCAGTCCATGCCCTTGAGGCTGCCGTAGCGGCCGACGGATTTGTTCACCTTCTCCGTGCGGTCGCGGGCCATGGTCAACGAGAAGAACTCCTTCACCTCCCGGCACACGTACGAATGAACGTAGTACGTGTCGCCGGCCTTCTCCAGGGTCTTGAGGATGCCGGGGTTCTGATCCAGGAGCCATTGAAAGAACAGATCGTCGAACAGCCGGCCGCCAAGCTCCATGTCGCCCCAGGAATGGCTCACCTGGAGACTCTGGAGAAATGCGAAATCGCAGGTGCCGCCGCCGAAGTCGATGACGAGGATGCCCCGGCGGGCCTCTTCCGGCGAGAAATCCTTGTGCCAGAGGTGATGCAGCAGGGCCCCTTTGGGCTCGTCCAGCAGCCGCACGTCGCCGTAGCCGGCGTCCCTGGCGATCTGCGAGACCCGGCTTCGGAACGGACCGTGCGCTTCGCTGGGCACGCCGAAAATGACGTCCTGCCTGGCCGGGTCGAGGGCGATGTGCTGCCGCTGCGCCTGGTCGACTACGGTGCGGAGGAAATCGGTCGCGGCCTTCGCGGCCTCCTCGCTGGAGACGATGTCGGGCTTGAACTGCGTGCGGAGCCGGTACTCCTTCCGCTCTTCGTCGGACGCCTCGCCGTACTCGTGCAGCGCGGGTTCGCCCACCAGCGGCTCTCGCTGTCCGCGGTAGAGAATGGCCGTGGGCAGTCCGTCCCGACCGGTTCCGAAATCGATCCCCACGGGCGAAATCTGGTCCGCCGGACACTTGCTGAAGTACGTGTTCGTCGTTCCGAAATCGATGGCCAGGATGTTTCGAGTGTCCGTCACCTGTCTCGAACCTTTCTGACAAGTCCTCGCTGCACGATCTGGCCGCCGAAGACCACCGCCGGACGCTCCACCGTCACGGGGTCGCCGTCGGTGATGTGGCCGAAGGTCTCGTATTTGCTCTGGAGGTCGGTGCTCCAGGTCATGGTCTCTTTCTCCTGGGGACCCGCCTGGGCAAACGCCGGCTGGCCCTCGATCCCTTCGAAGCCGCTGTTCTTGGCCTCCTGAATCAGCTCGTGAGCCACCACCGGCAGCGACGCCACGGTGGACTGATGGAGCGAATAGATCAGTTTGCCCAGCCGCTTCAGGGCCTTGTCCTTATCCGTTTTCGACTGCGGCGTGCCCGCCCTGTGCATGCACAGGACCGCGAGCATGGGAATCGCCCAGTCCACCCACTGCTCGACCGCCGCACGCACGGCCTTTTCATGTTCGCTGCGGAACGCGCCCCGCAGGGCTTTGGGCCGCACGAACAACCAGGGGAGAATTCGAGTGAGCAGACGAACCCGGGCGACGCCGTTCATCAAGAGCACGGCCAGGAACGCTCCGATGGGACCGCCCAAGGCCAGGCCGACGTCTCGCATGTCGTAGGCCAGCCGCATCAGGGCGCCGCCCAGCATCATGCCGCCGATGGTGCCGCCTGCCGCCGCAAGGGCCAGAGTGGTGGGCCGAGTCTCCGCTCCCGCGGCCGGTCCGGGCGTTCGCAGGGGCTTGGCGATCGAATCGAAGCTCAGAGCGATGAAGGCCACGCCGTCGTCGTCGATGGGGGCGTCGCCGTTGACGAGGGCGATAGCGTTCGCCGAGAGCAGCTCCTGCTTGAGCACCACGTTGGCCCGCCCCTCGGCGGCCGTGAAGTCGCCGGCCGTCGGGCTGCCGATGAGGTCCAATGTGGCGAAGTACTCGCGGACCGCATTGTCGACGAGGTTTCGGCGCAGCGACGTCGTCGCGGATTGGACCTTCGCTATGTTTTCCTGCAATTCGAGCATAGAAACGAAAACGGCGGGCACGGCCCACCCTACACGGCCTCCATTCTATGGCCTGGCGGAAGAAACGCAACCGCCAACTGGGAGGAGCCGTGAGGGCAGGGCGGGGCTCCGCATAGGAGGAGCGTCCCTGCTCGCCCTGCTTATCTATTTTGTCGCGAGGGGACCGCCAGTATTTCAATAAACGGAGGAATGAGGGAATTCAGCGGCTGCGAGCGACGAAATGGGCTTCCAGTTGCTCGATGTGCTCGGGCTCCGGGGAGACTGCCTTGAGCATCGCTTCGATGTCGTCCGGGGTGCCGGCGATCGCGCGGCTGAACTCCTCCCGGCTTTCGACGTTGATCCGGCCGCAGACCTCGCAGCCGGCGAAACCGTTGGAGACTCCCGGCGGACGCTGCTTGCCCGCCGCATCGACCCGCGGAACGAAGATCAAATGCGTAAGACCCTGGTCATCCTTGCGATGGGCGAGGTTCAACGTGTTCTGAGGGGCCATGTCCAGCCACGCGGCGATCAGGGCATCGAGGTGAGAGATCGTCGCGGACCGGTCTTCGCCCTCGGGCACGATCGCCCGGTACGCCGGCATGGGCCAGTCCAGCCGTTGGACGCCGGACCTGCCCAGCTCGCGCATCGTAATGGCGTCGAAAATAGGGAGCGATTCCCGCAAAGTCTGAAAGTGGAAGTGCCGCAGCGAGTTGCCTGCGCCCAGGCCGTTGAAGAAGGTCGAGAAGGCGGGGCATCGCAGCTTGTCGCCGTGCTCGCAAAGCCATGCCAGGCTGCTCGTCGGCCAATATTTCTGCAGAATCGGCACTTCGGTCCAGAAGGTGAAATGGCTGTGGCCCAGGGTTGCGAAATTGGCTCCGTAGAGGAATCCCGCTGTGCCCAACTCCACCGGCACGAGGACCTCGTTCGGATTGGCCCCGGCCGCACTGCACAGGAAGCACACCTGCTCGAACCCCGGCCGCTTCACCGGATGGTGCAGGTAGTCGTCCCCCTCGATGCCTTCGTACACGAATCGAGGCTGCTCGGCGATGATCCGCCGTTGCTTGAGGACCGGGACATTGCCGCGGTCTTTTCGAGCCGGACTGTGGACCAGCCAATATCGACCGATGCGCTTGCACAGGAATCGCGATTCGTCGGAGAGGTTCTCGCCGGCGCAGGGGACGCCCAGGACGTACCCGATGGTTTTCTGCTGCTCCCACAGCACGGTCAAGGCCTCGCCCAATCCCGCCTCGGCCGCCAATGTCTCGACCAGGGTCACGATCAGACGTTTCTCGGCCCGGGTCAGGACACGGTCCCCTTGCCCGAACTGCATGATCTGGCGGGCGATCTGGTTGTCGATCATCCTGCACGTCCTCGCTGGGTCAGGCCGCGCGGTCGCTCGCTGCTACTCGCTGCGGACGATGTCGAAGACCTTCACCAGCTGCGTGATCTCGAAGACCTTCTGGATCTTGGGATCGAGATTGTAGAGCTGCAAATGGCCGTCCGCCTCGACGACTCGCTTGTGGATCTTGACAAGCAAGCCCAGGAAGGCTGACGACATGAACTTCACCTTGGCGAAGTTCAGCACGAGCCGCTTCTGCTGGTTGTCTCGAATTACCGGCATCAGGGCGCGCTCGAGCTTACGGATCTGCTGATCCTCGAGGATGTTCTCCTCATCGAAGGTCACGATTGTGACGTCCGTGCCGTTCTCGACATTGATTTTGTCTTTCGACTGCATAACACCACCTCAGGTCGTCATCCGCCGGGCGACCATGTCGATTCCCACACTCGGTGGGACACCGCGCCGGGCCGACGTCTATTCTATGCGATGGCCATCGGGACGCTAAGAAAAAAATGGAGCACAAAGGCCCTCCGTGTCTGTGCAAGTTTTCGGGCGTCCGGAGTCTGTGCGACCGATGGGTGTTCAAACCAAGACGGCGGGCTTGGTTCGTAGTGACGCAAACAGGTCGCCCTCGATTCTACGCGTGCCAGGATTCTCCCATAGGCGCCCGACTCCGGCTATTTCGGTCCGAGCTCGGACAGGAGTTTCTTGAAGTAGAGGACGCCGTCGGTGATCAGGCGGTTCTGGATCGGGTCCGAAAAGATCAAATTTCCGTGCCCCATGTTCATGTAGAGCATTTGGTACCGGGTGTTCATCCACACCACCGGCAGGTCGCCGTCGGGCAGGATGTCCTTGACGCCCAGTGGATAGTTCTCGGGCGACAGCGTCACCAGGACCTTGATGTGGTCGCTCAGCCGCGGGCTGGGCTGCCACTGGTACCACTCGTTCGAGGGCGACATGAACGACGCCGGGATTCTCGCCGTCACGGGGTGTTTCTGGTCGTCCACGATGAGCCTGGCGGGCAGCGGGGGCCAGTTGTTCCGCCAGAACACGCCGCCCCCGAGGAAGTCCACGAACCAGGGCCAGTCGGTCGTCTTGTCGTTATAGGCCGCGACGTGGAAGCCGAACCAGGCCCCGCCGCCGGCCATGTACTTCTCGAACGCGGCCCGCTCATCGGGCGTATGCGGGAAGTCGTTGAGCCAGACCACGAGCTGATAGCGCTTGAGCTTGGCCTCGTTGAGGTCCGACATGAGGCTGGTCGTGTCGAAGACGAAACCCTCGGTCCGCGCCATCTCGTTGAAGAAGCGGATTGCGTCGAGCGCGAACTCGACATGGGCCTTTTCCACCTCCACGGAGTAGAAGGCCAGCACGCGGAATTTCGGGGTCTCGGCCCCGGCGGTCCCGGCCAGGATAAGCACGAACAGAACGACAAGAACGCTGAGAACGATCGAGCGGGTAGGTTTCTTCATCATAGTCCATCCATCCTATCTGCCCGCGGCCCAGAGGATCGAATTCCGCACGAGCGTGGTGTAGGCGGGGTTTTTGAACAGGGTGGGGTCGTGCCCCATGAAGATATACACGTTTCGGGCTTTTGTCTTTTCATTCGTCCAGACGACGGGATGGTCGCCCATCCTGATGTCCGAGGCGGGCGTATAGGAGGATTCGTCCACGGTCGCCAGGACGCGCACGTTCGGCCGGAGGCTCCGGTCGTACGTGTACCATTCTTCCTTCTCGACCGGGAACGACGGGGGGACGCCTCTCATGCAGGGATGGCCGGCGTCTTCGACAGCCACGGTCCCGCGGACCAGCGAGGCGATGTAGTTCTTGAATCGAATGCCGCCCATGAAGTCGTGAAACCAGGCCCACATAGGGTATCCGTCGAACTCGCCCAGCAGCCTTGCATGATGAAAGCCGACCCAGCCGCCTTTGCCCTGGTCGATGTACTTCTGAAAGGCCGCGGCTGCCCCATCGGTCCACGAGTAGGGCGGGTAGTTCAGTTGGATGAAGACCTGGTACCGGGCCAGGAAGGCGTCGTCGATGGGGTCCGTCTTCTCGATCACGTCGAACGTGAAGCCGTCCTTGGGCGCCTGCTGCCGGAGCCACTCCAGACCCGCGACGACGAACGGGCCGTGCTGGCCGCCATGCTCGGTCAGGACCAGGGCTTTGAAGGGGGCGGGTGTGGGTTGTCCGCAGCCGGCCGCGGCAATTGTGAGTGCGATGAGGCCTGGGATCGCACACGTTCTGAGTGTCTTGCTGTTCATGAGGGCTCCGTCAAGGTTTTGCCTTCGCCGGCGAGGCGGCCCACAGAATGGCGTCGCGCATCAACACGGCGAAATTCCCGTCGTCGCACAGGGCCGCAGCGTGTCCGATGCCGATGTAGAGGACCCTGGCGTACTTCTCATTCGTCCAGAGGATCGGGTGATCGCCCATGGGCTTGTTCTGTTTGTATGTGGACTCGTCCGCCCGGGCCAGGACCCGCACGTTCGGCCGGGGACTCTTGTCGAATTCGTACCACTCGTCCGAAATCTCGAACGATTCGGGCAGATTCCGCGTCACGGGGTGGCTGGGGTCCTCGACGACGACCGACCCCTTCTGAAACGCCGGGTGCGGCGAATAGACGATCCCGCCCATGAGGTCCTCGAACCATTGCCAGTAGGGGGTCTCGGGGGAGATGAACTGCCTTCCGGTCAACCCCGCGGCGTGAATCCCGACCCACCCGTGACCCTGCTCGATGTACTTCTGCAACGCCTGTTGCTGAGCGGGCGACATGTTGAAGGGCGCCAATTGCAGTTGCACGAACGCCTGATAGCCGGCGAGGGTCGTCTCATCGATCCGGTTGGGGTCCTTCGTGAAATCCAGGGCGAAATGGTTGTCGGCCGCGAGCTTCGCCAGGAACGCCTCGGCCCGCGCGATCATCGCAGCGTGGTCGGGATCGCTCGACGCCACGACCAGAACCCGAAACGCGCGGCCCTGCTGCTGGGGCTTCGACGAGCACCCCGACACAAGGGAAACCATCATCCCGGCCAGAACGCCGGCGAAGAACGTCACGGGTAGCAGATGGGCCTTTCTCATAGGGACACGACTGTACCCGCAATTCGGTCGTGACTCAAGCCCATGGTAGTTGAAGATAGCCGTGCGGACCCGCCCCGGCTATACTGGGCGACAACGAATACACCCTCCGGCACGGAGTCGGCGGCCTC
>JBDKUU010001120.1:0-3019 GCA_039679525.1 Phycisphaerales bacterium
CCCATCCTGGCGTCCTCTCCTGGTCTGTGGTCTTGTTAGCACCCACATTCTCAGGGGGGACGCCTCTTTCACGAATATCAGTTTTTGCGGACAGGCCGACTTACGAGTTGCAAGGCACAAATGCCGCTCCAATCCCTAGCACCAAATGGTTTTTGGAGTTTCAAGCGTTAAGAATGACATACTACGGACCGGCGCGGGGGTCGCTCGTTGGAGTGAGGGAGATAACCAACCGGCGTTTGTCGAGCCACGGAAGGCGATGCGATTGGTGATTGATCGAATCGATCAAGGGGATTAACGTCTCTTGCTTGTCGAAGGGGCTCAATTGCACGATCAGCGTGTTGGGTGTCAGGTAGAGTCGCCCCCGCTTGTTGAAGAAGGTGCGACGAGCAGTGGCGACGTGCGCCCCGTGGTAGCGATCCGGGAGCCTGTCGGTCAGGTCGGCGATCGCATTGTACACCAATCCCGCCAGCCATCCGATCATTTGCAGCGGCCCGCGGTGGAAGCGGGGACGCTTGCGGTCCGGGCTTTCCTTGTCGTAACCACAGGGCACCGCGTTGAGGAATTCGTCATGGACGCCCACTCGGTAACTCTGCTCATGGTGCTGCCGCGTGCGGAACGTCTCAAGCACCTCCCAAGGGTCGGCTCTGCTGGTAGTGTACAGCGGGTGCCAGCGGTCCTTTTTCGGTCCAGGCACGACTTCCCGACAGACAATGGTCCGCAGCGCCTCCGCGTCGCTTTCGCCCTTGAGGGTCGTTCGCGTGTCCGCCAGGCGGATTTCCTTGGGTGGGGCTCCTACGCAGACGCCGTCTTCCTCGTAAGCGACGAACTCCTCTGCGGGCAACGCTTTCCAAATCCTCACGCGGTGCGGATAACGGCAGGCCCGCAACGTCACGTCCAGTTGCGGCGTTTTCTCGGCCAGGTCGAACAAGGCCCGCACGTTGGCATCCGCCTTGCCTGCGCCGGCGTCGAACAGCGCGTGAAGATGACGCGGCGATCCGCAAGTAAGAACTTCCCGAGTCATCCGCAGCGCCACGTCCCGCAATTCCACGCGGCCCGGCGTGCCCCGCACCGAAAGGTAGCGGTCATGCACCACGTCGTAACCGTAGTACAGCTTCTCGCATCGCATGTACTTGTTGCGCGTCGTGACAAATCCTTTGGAAACCAGGAACTTGTGGGTCCAGCGGGGAATGGAGTGCTCGTCAAAGCTGACCACCGCGTCCTGGCCGGCGATCCAATCCCAAGGGGCGGTGCGCCGACAGAAGCGGTCCACTTCGTACCAACTCAGATGGCGACGCCAACCGCCCACCAAGTGACGCGAGGGGTACGTCCGGCCGCCCGTCAACAGTGCGAATCCAAGATCCTCCATCTGGTCGAGATGGAACATGCGCTGGATCCCGATCACCAAGGCAAAGACGCTGGTCAACAGCCCCCGGCCCAAGGAACCGTGCTCGTCGTGGAAGCACTCCTGGGCCGTCGCCAGCCAGTTCAACGCGATCGGCAAGAGGAGGAACGCCCCCGCATACTGCGTCGGGGCGAAAAAAATTCCGCCTGCGGCACGGGCAGGTTCGCCTCCGACTCGGCCGCGGCCGTCACGCCCTCCGGTCCCGCTGCTGCCGTCTCGGCCGCCGAGGCGAGACTCCGCTGGGCGCAGTCCAGCCCGTACTTCTTCATGAAATGGTACAGGGCCACGGTCGAAGCGCGGACCTCCCAAGTACGCTCGATGAAATCGAGGATATCCAAACGCGAGGCCTTCGGATGCGTGATCAAAAACTGGGCGATCGGCCCGGCGTAGCGTGGCAACAGCTTGCCGTGCGGCCGGCCCGCCATGCGATGATGGGCCGCCTGGACCATTTCCTTGGAAGAGACATGCTGCTGCTCGGACGCCGTCGGACGGCTGACGCCGAGGAGTCGGGCAATCTGCGCCACCTTCAACCCCGATTGGCAGTGCAAGAGAAAATGGCTCAGGACGCGCCGCGAGTAGTAATCCTCGCCGCAGCACTGAACAAAGCGAAAACTGGCTTCCAGCAGGGCGACCTGATCCGACGAGAGCCTCTCTTGGCCGATCTCTGCGTCCCTAAGCCACTGATCGAACGTCGGATCGTCCGTAGCCATGGCATCCCCTCCTTGTTCTTGGATGCCTGGCCACGCCAGTATATCTCCGTCGCCCTTTCAGGTTAATCGCAATTCCCCCAAAAACCATTTGGTGCTAGGATGACAGCTCCGCACTTGGCAGGGGGGGCCCCGAGTCGGCCCCCTTTTCTGTTGCGCGGCAGCCCCCGGGATTTGAGGCGTGCCCAAGACTCTGCTCGAGCGAATTGCCGCAGGCGATCCGGCCGCCGTGGACGAGTGCATCGCAGGCTACAGTGGGCTGGTGTGGTCGCTGGCCCGACGCCACTTGGGGCGCCACGCCGATGCGGAAGACGCCGTGCAGGAGGTCTTCATCGAGATCTGGCGGAATGCGGCCCGCTTCGACCCCGGCATCGCTTCCGAAAGCACGTTCGTCACGATGATTGCCCGGCGGCGCCTGATCGACCGGCAGCGCAGGCGGGCACGAGCGATGGGCACGCAGTCGATGGTCGACGAACCGGCCGCCCCTCCCGATCCCCATCAGGATCGCATCGAATTGGAGGAGCACGCTGAACGGGTGCGCTCCCACATGGGCGAGCTCCGGGCGGAGGAGCGGCGGGTCCTGGAGATGTCGCTGTTGGAGGGCCTGACCCAGAGCCAGATCGCCGAGGCGGCCCGGATGCCGCTGGGGACGGTCAAGACCCATGCGCGACGAGGGCTGGCGCGATTGCGAGAAATGCTGGAGACCGACCTCGACCCGTCACCGGCGGGAGGCAAGGGATGAGCGAACAAGGCGAGATGGCTGCCAGGCTGGTTCTCCATTCGGCGCGAGCCCTCTCAGGCTACGCGACCAGCGAATTGCTCGAGTCCAGGCCGGAACTCAAGCAGGAATCGGGGCCTGATGCGTTCCAGGCGTGGCAGAGCCTGCTGGCCCGGTGCCTGGAGGAATTGG
>JBDKUU010001121.1:0-1903 GCA_039679525.1 Phycisphaerales bacterium
GGATCGATGAATTGCGGATCAATCCATGAAGACTCGTACGAAAACAGCACTGGGCGTCGACATCGGCGACCGCCGAATCAGCGCGGCCCTGGTCGAGAAGACCGGCGAAGGCGTCAAGGTCATTGCCGCCGCGACGGAGGAATGCTCTGCCGGCGAAGCCAGAGCAAAGACGACGGCTCCGGGGAGAGCGTTGTCCCGAGTCCTCCGGAAGCTCGGCCGGCGCGCCCGGTCGCATCAGGTCCAAATCGCGGTGACCTCGTCGATGCCCTCGGCCATGCTGCGACTGCTGGATCTGCCCAAGCAGATGCCGGCCAATGTCGGCGAATTGGTGGACGGCGAGCTCAAGCAGTACGTGGCGATGTCCGGACGCCGCATGTCCTCGGACTTCTGTGGGATCGGAATGGGGTCCGGCGCTCGGAAACGCCTGCTGGCCGTCGCCGCGGACGCCGCGGAAGTGGCCGAGACGCTGGGAATCTGCGCCGCCGCGAGAGTCGCGGTCCAGTCCATCGAACCGGCGGCCCTGGCCTGCGTCAGAGCTCTCCTGCTCGACGACAGGGACCTGCGCCGCGGCCTCGCGCTGGTCGCGATGTTGACTCCGTGCAACGTGGTCCTCTGCTCGTTCTGCAACGGGATTCTCGACTTCGTGAGGACCCGAGACCTGCCGGCCGGCTTGGCGTCGGCGGAGCCGCTGCACGGGTGGCTGTGCGAGGAACTCAACGCCGTTCTTCGATATTCCGGAAACGGCGCTCCGGACGAGGCTTCGCAATGGCAGGTGCGACTGGTCCTTCGCGACGCAGGTTTCGCGAGGGATGCGTTCGCAGACCTGCCGGCCCGGCTGCCCGGCGTAAAGACGCTGACGGTCCTTGACAGTCGAGATCCGGTCGAGGCGGTCGCCGGCGGCGAGAATGCAGGCACGACGGCGGCGTCCATGATGGCTGTCGGAGCGGCGTCGAAGCTGCTGGATCTGGATGGCGATGAACTGCGGATCGATCTGACTCCCGACGAGGTGATCGCGGCCCGGTCGTCGTCGCGGCGCGGATTGATCGCCGCCAACGTCGCGGCTGTTGTCTTCCTGGCGATCTTCCTGCTCGTCCAGCTTCTGGCCAGGACCACGGATGCAATGAGCCGTCGGATCGAGCAAAATCGACTCGATGGACAGCTTCGTACGATGCCCGCGAGGGTCGCGCAGGATCGATTCGTCGACGCGGAGATCCTGCGGATGAGGAGGGAACTGGCGGGTCTCGACGCGATCCGCACGAGAGGCGACGTGGAGTGGTCGAGCGTGCTGTCCGCGATCGGCGAGGCCGCGCCGGCGGGTGTCTGCGTGACACATGTGGCGGGCGGAGACGGCCGGAGCGTTCTTGTCAAGGGAATGGCCCTTTCGCACGGCGAAGCCAGGGCGTTCGTCCAGAACATGGAGAGCGGAACCCCGTTCGAATCTGTCCGGCTCACTCGCGTTCAGCGTCTGTCGGCCCGCGGCGATGTCGTGGAGTACGAGATCGATTGCACGCTCAAATCCCTGACTCAGGAGAACCATGGCGGCCAGTGATCCCCAAAACACGTCCTCCGCATCCAGGCGATACGCCATAACGGCGGCTCCGTTCGTCATCGGAGCGATTGCGCTGTACAACTGGGTGATCTCGCCTCATATCGGCTACCTGCACGCCATGCAGCGTCTGGAACCGGTCATGGGCAGGATGGCGGACGAGTTGGATGCGGTCGCGGGAACTCTGAACGAGAAGCTCTCGACGATGCGGGCCTTGCGGAGCGAATTGGCAAAAGCTCGGGAGGGACTCTTCAGTCCGGAGGCGTCTGCGGCATTCCTCCGCGACCTTCAGGCCCTCGTGGAAACCACCGGCTGCAGAATGACCGAGGCGGATTTCACCCGGGAAAAGGACGAAAA
>JBDKUU010001122.1:0-3206 GCA_039679525.1 Phycisphaerales bacterium
CCAAAATTCGAAACGGGCCAAGGCCGTCGCCGGCGTTTGGGTCATTCGTGCTTTGGGTTTTGGATTTGTTTCGGATTTCGAATTTCGTGCTTCGGATTTCGGCTCCCGAGCGCGTTGTCAAAATATCCCTGCGGACCTGCTTAGGATGTGGGCGTCGATGCGTCGTGAATCAGCGGAGCGTGTCGGCGAACCAGCAGACGCCGGCCACGAGGCCCGACACGGTCAGAAGCACGATCCCCGACAGCAGGGCGATGGTGATCGGACGGTCCTGGAGCAGACCCGTCCAGAACCACTCCCGAACGGAGAGGCTTTGCCGCGAAGGCGCGACTTCAGGTTTTGCCCTGCGTTTGGGGCGGCCGTCCGATAATCGAGGGCGACGCGAAGATCGCGAGGATGATCGTCTGCCGCCGGGAGAAGCGGGACCGGCGTTTCGTCGGGAACGGGTTCTTCCGGCCGTCGGCGGTTCTTCGATGTCGAGGCGAGTCTCGTCCGCAAGGGTGTCTCTCAGCCGGCCGGCGCCGGCCGGACTCGGAACGGACCGGCCGCCGTTCTGAGGGGAGCCCGATCGCGACGCGTCGGGTTCCAGGGGCTGCCCCTGTCGTTCCAGACGACGGGTCCTCGCGGCGAGGATCGCGCCGACGTCGGCCGTGCGGAGCAGTCTGTGCGGGCCGTTGCGGAATTCCCGCAACATGCCTCGACTGAGCAACGTCTCGATCTGCTCTTGCGAGGTGTTCAACCGTTCGGCGGCTTCCTGGAGCGTACAGAATTTTCGGACTGCGACAGCGTTCATATTTCTTCCCGTCAGTGCGGAGTCGGGTCGGTATCGACGGACCCTGGTTGCCAAGGATCTTCGTCCTTTCCTTCGGCGGTTTGGGCGGCCGGCTGCAGAGAACTCCGCACTTGAGGAAAAACCGGGCTTTCCAGCAGTGGGGCGCGACCCGGGAGAGACGAGTCGTGGCTTTCTCGGACCTTCTGGGCCTTGTGCCTGTCCTATTCCATGGCCGGTAAACGGGGTGGTTTTGGCGGGTTTCGGGAATCCGAGGAGCATGCGAAGAAGGTGGGCCGGACGAAGAAACGCGATCTGTCAAGTTGACAGATAAGGCACGGCGTGCTAAAATCTTACGCTCGGGCCCGACGGCGTCAGGCTCTCAGACGCGTCGCCCGGCGCAACAGAACGCGTTGGCAGACGCGGACCCCATCCCGAGGCTGGCCCAGATCGGTGCGGCCGAAGGCGAGGAGGGTGGGTGACGGCAGGGGCAGAGACGCCCGCGGCATCAGGCGGATGCCGTGCATCAAACGGGGTTAGGACATCCACAGAGCCCTCTCGCGAGGGCTGTAAGCACTTTTGGACCGGATCTTATGCTGATTGTTCGTATCGACGGTCGCGAGGTGGAGACTACGCCGGTCTCGTTGGCCAGACTCGTTTTCGACGGGAAAGTGGATCGTCACAGCCCTGCGAAGACGCCCGGCGCAACGGCCCAGCGGTCTTTGGAGCAGTCCCTCGAATCCCCCCATTGCGAGGCTCTGAGCGATGAATTGCTTTTGCGCCTGCGGTCGATGTACGCGTCGGAGTCGCCTGAGATCGACATTCAGGGACTCTGCGAGCAGGTCGAGCAGTTGTGCCGATGGCGCTGGGTGAATCCCTATGTCGCGGCTCGGTTTTTCTGGGCGGCCGCGTGGCTCAACGACGTGATGGATCGCCTGGAGAACGCGGCCGAGTTCTACGACATGTTCCTCCAGACCTCCTCGCGCGAGAGTCACCTGCGCCTGCTGGCCTATAACAACCGGGGCGTGCTGCGGATTCGGCTCGGCAGGCTGGAGGGAGTCGTCGATCTGGCGAGGGCGGCGATTCCGCAACCCGAGGACGAGACACAGTCGCTGCCGGTCGGATTGCCGGCCGCTTGTTTCAATCTCCTGAATCTCATCAATGTTTCGCTCGAATCCGCGGCTCTGACTCGCGTTGTGGACGAAGAATTGGCCGCGTATTTTTCGCAGCTCGGCGAACAGGCGAGGGCCGCGTGGCTCGCAAACGAGAGTCCGGCGTCGAGCGATGACCCGCCGGCGGGCGCGGATCTGGCGTCGGAGGCCCGGCCGCGTTTCGCGATCCTGCGGGATCCGTCCTGCAAGCGGCTCAACACGTTCACCAGCCGCCTGGCCCTGCACGCGGGCGACCTGGCCGGCGGCGACGGCGCCGCGGCGACGGGACGGCTCTCGTGCGGCGCGTCCGAATTGATCCTCTGGGATTCCCGCAGCAGCGGCGACGGTCTCCCGTGGAACGGCGGCGAAGAAATAGCACGCTCCCCCGCAGGCCAGCACGGCCGTTGCGCGGAGGCTGCGGGCCTTCTCCTGAGCGAGGACGTTCCTTCCTCCTTGACGAGGCAGGAGAGCCCGTTGGCCCGGGCCGAGCAGGGGGCTCGCGAAGAACTGGCGACCATCGAGAATCATCTGACCCTGGGCCAGTATGAATTGGCGAAATCCCGCCTGGACGTGCAGCGCAGGATTTTGACCTCGCTCAACCGTCGCGGCCGGCTCTCGGGGCTGCTGACGCGCGTGGACGCTCTGCTCGAACGAGCGGCCTACCTTCAGTCCCAGAGCGAGCAGCTCGACTTGCAACGGACCTGCGCCTCGCTGATCTCGGAGGTCGAGCAGCACTGCCGGCTCGTCGATTTGTGCCGGGCCGAACGGGAGCACGACGATCTCGTGGGCAAGCTCCGGCAGGTCCGGTCGGGACTGGATTCGCAGACCGGCGGCGAAGTGGCCGGGCTGCTCGACGAACTGGCGGCTCGTCTCGATCGCCACATCCGCAGGCTCAAGCGGCTGGAGATCCGCAGGACCATACGCGGCCCGATGCGGACCCTCCGCCAGGATTGGCCCAAGGATTGGGCCGTGCCGGTTCCCGAGGCGGTGGAAAAGGCCCTGGCCCAGTGCTGCGTGAGCGATCCTCAATGCTGCGTCGACGATTGGACAGCGGTGAAAGACCGTTTGGATGGGCACCAGGGACAATATCATCTGCACAAGGCGATGGCCCTGCTGCAGGCGAGCCCGGTCTCCTGGGAGGCGGTGGAAGCCGAACTGGTCCCGGCCCTTGTCTGCAAGCCGGACCTGTGGCCGGCGATCTCGCCGCTGTTCGGATTGCCGTGCCCGTCGGGCGGGGAATCGACTACGAGCGTGCAGACGACGATGCGCACGGCGGCCGCTCGTCTGTT
>JBDKUU010001123.1:0-6844 GCA_039679525.1 Phycisphaerales bacterium
AGAAAAAAGCGGGCGAACGTGCCCCTTGCCGTAAGGCTCGTTACACACGAAGCGTCTTCTTTGGAGATAGACGCGTGAGTCGACGGAATAATCATCTGCCGAAGGAATTCGAGTCATCAAGGGGTCCCGAGGAAGGCCGCGAGGGAGACGCGCCTTCCCCGTATGCTGGGAGGGTGAGCCGTTGAGCACACGAAGAGATGCCGTGCGTCATGCCATTCGGTATTTCATACCAGGGATCGCCGCCAGGGCTGCCGAGATACGACCGGCAGGACTATCGCAGATCCCATGCCTGCTGCCGAAATATGCGACCTGCTAGCGTATCCAACGTTCGATACTCCTCGCCCAAGCCGCATACCCATTGCCGTTCACATGCAACCCATCGTAGGTGTACGAATCGCTCAACCGGCCGTCCTCAGTCAGGACCGGCCACAAGTCGATGTACGTGACGCGGTCTGCCGCGATCGCCGCAATCCCCCGATTGAGCACCTGCACTTCCTCGGTCGTCGGCATGTGGATACCAGGATATCCGGGCGTGATGTACTGGTTGTACAGGAATGAATTGACAGGCAACACGCTCTGGGTGAACACTCTTGTCTGAGGGCATCTGGTCAGGATCGTCTTCACGATCTGCTCATATCGCCCGAGAGCATCCTCCACGCTCTCGCCGCCCTGGAGGTCGCTGATGCCCACCATCAGGAAGATCTTCTGCGGTTGGCCGGTGACGATCTCGCTGAGCCGATCCAGGACGCCTGCGGTGGTGTCACCCCCGATTCCACGATTCTGCGCATCCGGCACTCCGAGGAGACGGTCCCAGTCGCCCGCCATCTCCGTAATGCTGTCCCCCACCATGTAGATGTCGTTTGGACTGTCAGGGAGCTGCTCGAACACGCTCAGTCTCAGATTGCCCTCCGGGCCGTTGCGCCCGGCGCCGACCTCGCGAAACTGCCTGATGATCCATGGCAGACCGCCCTTCTTGGACACAAATAGACCCGCGGCCGGGCAAAGAAGAATGTTCTCCACGATGAATAGAACCGCACAAGACAACACCACTCTCCGCATGCACCCACCTCATCTCACCGCCAATGCATTATCTCATCCGCTTCCATGCCACTACGTCCTTAGCGTACACAGATGGATTGTCTCTGTCAAATAATTGTTTCGCTATCATGTCACGAGATGGGGCCGAACCTGCGGCATTCTGGGGCATTGTAGATTCAAGTAATTGTTTCGCTATCATGTCACGACATGGGCCCGAACCTGCGGCATTCTGGATTCTGGGCGATTCTGGGTGGGCGATTCTGGGGGGCGAATTCACATGGTAAGCGCAACACGGCCCTTCGGAGGCATCCCGAGCGATCCGATGACACAGGAACATTCGAGAGGCTGGGGACTCCGTCCCCAGGCCCCTGGGATTTATCGCATTGGACCAGAGACAGGATAGAGGGTAAGGCGACGTTATGGAGGCACCACGTCGCCCCTGCCCCTGGACCGACGCCATCGCCAGGGCGCACGACACAACTTCGCCCGCACAGGATTCAGTTCCACGCACCGGGCCGCCCGCAACAGGTAGCTCTCGTCCATCGCGAACCATGCGAAGCGACCCTGCCACAGGTGTCCCCCGATTTCGGATTTGCAGTCGCGACATATCGACCAGGACGTTCAGGGCAGGCGTTTGGAGAGATAGGCGTGAACCGCCGCGGTTATCTCGCTGAAGTGACTCTCCAGCAGCCAGTGGCCGCCATCCAAGACAGTCAACTCCATCCCCGGCAAGTCGCGACTGTACGCCTGTGCTGCCTCCATCGACACGTACTGATCTCGTTTGCCCCAGAGCAGAAAGGCCGAAGGCCTGGCTGAACGGAAATAGCCCTGGATTGCCGAATAGCGCTGAATATTGCTGCCGTAGTCCATGTGCAGATCCAGCATCGCCTCGATCGTTCGCGGATCGTTCATTCTGTTCCAGGCCAGTTCGACAACTGCGGGATCGATGCGATCCGCGATGTCGGAAGGGAGGTCTTCGGTGAATTCCTTTCGTATGCCTTCCTTGTTGAGAAGTTCCTTCCTCAGTCTCGAACGCGCATCCTCTGGCGAATCGGTCAGGCGCTTCTCCATCGCCCACATGAGGTCACGCCAACCGACGCCGTGGTACGCCTCGGTGTTCTGAATGATGAGAGCGTGCGGGCGAATCGCTCCCTCCGTGAGAAGGCGAAAGCCGACATGGGCGCCGTAGTCGTGAAGGTACGCCGCAAACACAGTCAGACGCAACCTGTCGATGAAGGCACGCATCGTCGCCGCCAGGTTGTCGAACGTGAACTCGTATCCGGACTCGACGCTGAGCCTGGTGAAACCGAAACCGGGCAGATCGGGCGCCACGAGATGCCATCGATCCGACAACTCCGCCAACATGTAACGGAATTGGATCGACGAAGCGGGAAAGCCGTGAAGCAGGAGCAATGTCGGGCGTTCCGGATCGCCCGCTTCGCGATAGAACACCTCAACGCCGTCGACCAGAACATAGAGATGCCTGACGTCTTTCATCGTTCATCCTCCACTGTAACGACTACGCGAACGGAGCAGGAGTGGGTTCACGTCCGGACTAAGCAGGTCCACCGAAGTCTCTGGACAGTTCGACACGCACCGATGTCGTCGAAATCCTAAATCCGAAATTCGAAGCACGAAATCCGAAACAAGCACGAATGACCGAAACCCGAATCTCGAAACGGCCCATCCGACAGGCGGCAGCGTTTCGACCATTCGGGTTTTCGTAATTTGAATTTGTTTCGGAGTTCGAACTATGAAGCGGGAAGTGCAAGCAGCGATGAGGCCTTTGCACGGGGACCGGGCGATGGAGGGCTCTCGGTTCTTGACGCACGCCTCTGGAGCCGGGCCGTTCTCGTTCTTTCATCAGGCTCTCGTTGACTCTTGATTGTCCGCCCGGCGATGCGGGTTTGACTCCCAATGAACCGCTTCGCCAACAGACAACTCGCCGCCGACTGCGATCAGCACTTCCGCGATGCCCGTCACGGATTGGCGAATGATCCGGCTTCGCGGAAACAGAGCGGTCAGATCGGACACGCCCAAAAGTCTCAAGGGCTCGTCGTTGGGGGCCCATAGAACATAGCGATGCTTGCCATGGTCGTATCGAAACACCCGGGCCGCCCGGCGATAGCCGTGAAAGGGCAGCCATGTCACGAGCGGAAGACGCAGGTGAAACTCGAACGGATACCACCGGTTCGGCGTGGACACAAACCACCGCCTTGCGACCCGCATGACTTCCGACGCCATGGCCCTCTGATCCGCCTCCTCGCCGACATGCTCGATCACGGCGTTGCAGTACACCACGTCGAAGTACTTGTCGGGCCAGGGCAGCTTTCGAGCGTCCGCGACGACGGCATCGACCTCGGGATACCGGGCCCTGATCCTCTCGACGGAGGATTCGGACAGATTGGCCGCGGTCACCTGTTCCCGAAATGCGTAGTGATCCAGGAAATGCGCAAGCCGGCAGCACCCATTCGCGGCGATTTCGGACCCCAGATCGAGGATTCTGTCGTGCGCGGACGGACGCAGCAGTTCGTAAAACGTCTGCAACTTTCTCCGTCTGCTGATCTCGCTCAATCGCTCGAACAACATACACCGCCTCCACACACCCTCTGCGGACAGCCCGCCGTTGGCGACCGGCGCCCGCCGTGCCGGCACGTTGACGCTCCCGAAGCATCGTTCGTTTGGGCACACCACCACCGCCTCGCTCTACCGCTTCCCTGCAGAACAGTTCTATTGTAGGAAATGGAGATGTCCATGTCAAGATTCGCTATGAAACTCCGCACATCCGTGTGCGACGGAGGCCCTCTCATCGCTGGCGGAGGGTCCATGCTCCGTGTCGAGCCGGTCCCCCTCATTCTCCGCCGGTATCCATCACAGCGATCAACGCACGCCGTGAGTGGGACCGATCCACGACGCTCACACCACCCGCATGAACGTGCCGCTCTTCACGTTGTTGTTCTCGTTGGACTCGTGAACCGCATTGGCGGCGTCCACTTTCGCCAGCAGGTAATAGTAGCCGCGGGCAGTGGACGCGGGCGTCGCGACAGTCAGCGTCGACGAGTGCAGGCCGATCGTCTTGTCGGTCTCGGCCGTAATGTCTTCCTGCGTCAGGAACACGTCGTCCGCGTCGCCCCAGATCGTGTTCGCCGACAGATGGTACGCGATCGAGAAGTCGGACCCGACCGCCAGGGTCGATATGCGGTAGCTGCGTTTGACCGTCAGCATGCCTCCGACCGCCACGTTCCCGGGCAGGCCGCTCAGGCTGTACCACGACAGGTCCGGAGCCGGCGGGTCCGTCACCTTCACGATATTGGCGACCCTCACGTTGTTGCCCTCATCGGCCTCGTTAACGATCTCTCCATCATCCACTTTCGCCAACAAGTAGTAGTTCCTGCGGGCGATCGAATTGGGTACGACGACGCCGAGCGTTCCCGAATGAAAGCCGATCGTCTTGTCCGCCTGGGCCGTGACGGTCTCCTGCGTCAGGAGCACATCGTCCGCATCGCCCCAGACCTGGTTGACCGACAGCCGGTACGAGATGGCGAGGTCCGACCTCGGCGCCAAGCCCGATATCCGGTACTTGCGACTGATGTCCAGCGTCCCTCCGGCCCCCACGCTCGTCGGCGTCCCGTACACGCTGGACCAGGATAAATCTGTGGAGACCGTGGTGAAGGCGATCGGCACGGACCATTCGCTCCACGCCCCCTTGCTGTCCATGTACCGCACGCGCCAGTGATACGTCTGATGATCCCACAACAGGTCGGCAGGCACGGCTTGAGTCGTCTTATCCGCGTCCGCATCCAGGATGTTCCAGATCGGATTCAGGAAATCGGAGGAGTCGTCCACCTGCCACTGGCTCGCGGCGTGCGTGTCGCCCCGGTCGGGGTCGGAGAACGCCGAGGCCGTCAACACCGGCGACAGCGGCACGTTCACGGCGTTCTTCGCAGGCGATTTGCCGATCGGCGTATTCGGGACGCGATTCGTCACGACTTGCCAGGCGAGCTCCGGATAATCGTTCAGCGGCATCCGCCAGGTGCTGACGAAGTCCCATCCGGCATTCGTGAAGGTCGTCTTCTGCTTCATCTGGGCGGTGGTCTTGCCCACCCCGCCGCCGCCGATCGTCTGGCCGCTGGTCTTCACATCCCAGAAACTCGCCGTTGTGACTCCCTCGTTCCAGCCCACGAGCCCGGCGACGTTGCCCTCGCCGCTCACTGCGCCCGTGGCATAACACTTGGTTATGGGGCCGCTGCACGAGCCTGCCAACCCGCCAACAACGAACCTGCCGCGAACATCGCCTCTCGCATAGGAATTGGAGATCGTGTGCCCCGCCCCGACGAGTCCTCCGAAAGACCAGCCGTAGCCCTGCATGCACTGAACGTCGCCTGTAGCATAGCAGTTGATGATCGTGTAGCAAACGCCCGCCAGCCCGCCGGCGTAGTACCCTGGAGAGAAATCATATGAGCGATCCCAGGAGGAGACGACGCCCGTGGCGTAGGAATTGGTGATCGTGCTGCCATCCCCCACCAGCCCCCCGTCGCTGTTTCCCCCATCGACGCTTCCGGCGGCGTGACATCGGTCGATCACGCCGTAACTCTTGCCCACCAGCCCCCCAACCCAATCGCCGCCGTCGACAGATCCCGTGGCGTAGCAGTCCGTAATCTCGCCGGAACTGTAGCCCGCCAACCCGCCGACCCATTGTCTGCCCCTGACATCTCCCGCCGCGTAGCAGTGGGTGATTGGGCCGGAAGCTCCGCCCACCAGCCCTCCGACGGCATTCCCGCCGTGGACAATCGCCACGGTATAGCAGTTGTCGATTGTGCCTTCGCTCCAGCCCACCAGTCCGCCGGCAGCCTGGGTCTCGCTCTGGACCGTGCCTGTGAAATGGCAGCCGGCGATACTGCCGTAGTTGTCGCCCACCAGCCCGCCGACGCTCCATGAGTCATCGTCATAGACGAACCGGCTGATCACTGTCGTGTCTTCGACGCCCAGGTTCTTGATCTGGCCGCCGGACCCGAGCGAGCCGAACACGCCGACGCTGAGATACTCGAGTCGGTCGATCACGGCGTTGCGAAGCACGTGGCCGTTGCCGTCGAAGATCCCGGTGAACCACTCGTCATAGCTCCCGATCGGAGTCAGCGCCCCGCCCTGGAAATCCAGGTCGGCCGTCAGGACGAAACACTTGTCCCAATCGGCCGGGGTCTCGCCCAGGTTCTGGAAGCTCTCGGCAGTCGCGATCTGGAACGGATCGGCCACGGTCCCGGAGCCCCCTGCATACGAAGATGCATCCGCTACAACCTGCGCCGCCACGCTGTCCACGATCCCCATGACGCCGACCGCCGGACTCGGACTCGCTTCAGCGACAACGGCCCGCCCCCCGGACGGAGCGCCCAGCGGAGCCGACAACCCCGCGGGAATTGGGTCCGCACTGAGAAGGAGCCTGGATTCGAGAGCTTCGAGACAAGGGACCCGAGAGAATCGGATTCCGCTGCCGCCCGAACGTTGCCTCGCCGGAAGATGCACTCTCCGCTCAGACATCTCATCCTCCCTTCCACGAGAGAAGACCGCCGTCTCGTCGTTCGACGATAACAACCACACGCGCCCGCTCGTCTGGCCGATCGACGGCCGAGCCTCGGGAGTGGTTGATAGAGGAGAGACTATGGGCGGGCGTCGACCGCGTCCATCCGCAAAATCCGCATCGGCGAGTCACTTTGAGACTACATCGATTGTGACGACCCCGCCGGCTCGACAGTGAGGGATCCCTGCCATAGGGACGGATCGTCCATCCACAGGACGCAATGGATTGACT
>JBDKUU010001124.1:0-9486 GCA_039679525.1 Phycisphaerales bacterium
GGCACATGGCCGTACTTGCAGGTGCCCTGGCCGAGCCCTTTGCCCCAGACCCCGCCGGAGCCGATGGCGACCAGCGACTGATTGACCTGATATCGCACGGTGTCGACCATCCGGTCCGGGTGGAAGAACGCCTCCAGTCTCTTCATCCGGTGGGGCGACGCGAAGAGAGCAATGACGAATCCCACGGCAGCCGGAGGCACCAGCGTCACGATGTGCCACCATCGGACGCCCGCCACGAGGAGCAGGATGAAGCTGATGAGGGAAATGAAGGCTGCGGTGCCGAAATCCTCCAGCACAATGCATCCGCATACGAAGCCGACAGCCCCGCACAGCGGCAGGAAGCGCGTCCAGTACCGTTTGATGTCCGGCCCGACCCTGGCGCACATGCTGGACAGGAAGAAGATCGTCATCCATTTGGCCAGTTCAGACGGCTGGAAGCTGATGCTCGCGGGCCCCAGCGGGATTCGCAGCCATCGCCGAGCGCCGTTGACTTCGGGGCCCACCTCGTGCGCCACGATCAGCAGCACGCAGGCCACGAACAAGAGCCACAGAGTGGGCCAGGCGTACCATCGGGAGCGGAGGTTCCAGAACTGGTAGCTCGGCGTCGAAGCGAGGAACAGCACGACCACCGCGATGGGGAAGAACAGGATCTGCCTGAGGCCTGGAAACTCGTAGAATCGCCGGAGGTCGAATTCGTACCCGACGTTGGCGCCGGCGGAGAACACCATCACCGCTCCCGCCGCCATCAGGAACAGAACCACCATGGCGATCACATTGGACAGCCGGCTGCTCACGGAACTCATAACATCATCTGCATCAAGCATTTAGCTCACAACGATAAACAGGGAGAGTCCGGAAATGTACTCTCTAACGACTGTTTTCGGCAGATCGGGGCTCTGTTCTACAGAAATACTCGGGCACGCCCCGACGATGTCGCGGCAGTGCCTCCGTCGAACCGCCGAACGCTGTGGGGCTGCGTGCGTGATCCATGTTGCCCGGCTCGGGAATTATTCTTGACAACAGCCCTGCGCAGGGGCGATCCTATGTCCTGGTTTCCTGAGCGTGGGAGTTTCCTGTGCGGGCAACTCACGAAATCGTCACAAGGTTTTGGAGGTCCACAAATGGAGAAAATGCGTTATCTCGCGATGGCGGCATCCCTGGTGATTCTCGCGGCGGTCGCGCCGGCACTCGCCTACTTGCAGCCGTCGGTCAACCTTGGCTTCACCAGCTTCGTGGACGGCGCTCCGCCGGCTGGGCCGGGTTTCTACTTCACGGAGTATGTTGAGTACTACACGGCCAACGACTTCTCCGATGCGGCGTTTCCCACCGACGGGGCCAATATCGACGTGTGGGCGAGTCTCAATCAGTTCATCTACCAGTCGAATACCCCGATCCTCTTCGAGGGCAAGTGGGGCCTCGACGTCATCGTCCCGTTCGTCTGGATCGACAGCGCACCGGATGCCGTCCTGCCCGCAAACGGCAACGGATTCGGCGACCTCCTGGTCGGTCCCTATCTCCAGTGGGATCCGATCATGGGCGAGAACGGCCCGGTCTTCATGCACCGAGTCGAGTTTCAGATGATCCTCCCCACCGGCAGCTACGAAAAGGACAAGATCCTCAACCCCAGCGCCAATGCGTTCTCGTTCGACCCCTACTGGTCGGGCACCCTTTTCGTCACGCCGAAATGGACGGTCTCCACCCGAGTCCACTATCTGTGGAACGACGAAAACGACGACCCGTTCGTGGGTCTCGGCCAGGATGAGATCCAGGCGGGCGAAGCCGTTCACGCGAACTTCGCGACGTCCTACGAGGTCGTGCCGAAGCAATTGCGGCTGGGCCTCAATGGCTACTGGTTCAAGCAGATCAGCGCCACCGAGGGCACTCTGGCAGGGAACACTCGCGACCTGCACGACGACGAGATGGTTCTCGCCGTCGGTCCGGGCGCCCTGATGAGCTTCTCGCCCAACACGCACCTGTTCCTCAACGCCTACTGGGAGACGGAGACCGATTCCCGTCCCGAAGGCGAGCGTTTCATCGTGAGGCTGGTGCATCACTTCTAATCGATCGTGACTTGCCCTCTTACGGGGACAGGAAGCCGGCGAATCGACGATTCAGTCGAGAATCGCAGCGTTTCCTGTCCCCGTTTCGTTTTCCGGTTGTTTTCTCGAAAAGTCTTCGGATTCTGTGTAACGTTAAGAGCGGGACCTGGACTTAACGTGGTGAGTTGAAGGCATGGAAACGGAAAACGATTTCGTCGAGTGGGTTCGCCAGGCGCAGCTTGGAGACCGCATCAGTCTGGACCGCCTCGCGGAGGGGGCGAGACAGAGACTGTATGCGTACATCTACCGCCTGACCCTGAACCACGATCTGGCCCAGGATCTTCTTCAGGAGACACTGCTGAAGATGGTCGAGAATGTCAAGGAGCTGGAGCATCCCGAGCGGTTCTGGAACTGGCTGTTTCGGACGGCGCTGGGCGTCGTTCAGCACTACTACCGGGACCTCGCGAGGGAACAGGCGATCGAGTTTTCCTCGGTCAGCCGCAGACGCTTGTCGCAGTACCTCTCCGAGGACGGCGACGACGGCCTCAACCGCGCCATCCGCAAAGAACTCTCCGAGACGATCGTCGATGCGATGGCGCGGTTGCGGCTGACCCACCGCAACGTCCTGATGCTGCGGTGTTTCGAACAGATGTCGTTTGCGGAGATCGCCGAGCTGATGGGCTGCAAGGAGCTGCGGGCTCGCGTGCTGTTCTTCAGGGCCAGGCACTCCCTGAGCCGGCAACTGAGCCGGCGTGGGCTTCACAAGGGGCTCCTGGTCACGGCCCTGGGCCTATTCGGCCTTCTGACCGCCCCCACCGATACGGCCTCCGCGAGCACCGTGACCGCCGCATCCCTCAAGGTCGGCCTGCTTGCCGCCGCCGTGGGCAAGGCCGGAACGCCCTCCGGCGTCGCAACGGTCGTCACGGCCGCCGGCTTCACGTTCACCCTGACTACCGAGCACTTCATTCTCTTCACTTTCCTCTTCGCCCTGACCGCCGTCTCGCTCCTGATCGGTCTCTATCTGGACTGACCGATCACGGCTTGACAGCCCGGTTGTAGAGGCGGATGTCATCCAGGAGGCCGGACCAGAAGCTGCCGGCCTCCAAATCCTTGCCGGCGCCGATGGTGAATCCGCCGGAGGCGGCCCTCAGAACGGCCAGTTTTCGCGTGTCGGCCGCGACTTGCGCGCCGTCGACATAGAGAGAACGCTGGGAGCCGTCCCAGACGAACCGGATGAGATGCCAGGATCCGTCGGTGATCGCGGCCTGCGAGACCAGCGGCGCCGAGAGCCGGCTGACATCGCTCAGATTGGTCACAAGCGTGCCGGCGGCATTCACGCCCAGCCACACGTCAGGCTGGCCGGTCCCGCCCGACTGCGACAGAATCGCCTGGCCGGGCCGACCGCCCTTGACCCAGACGAATAGGGTGAAGGGACCATCCGCCGGGTTCAGAATGGGGTCCGTGCCGATGTAGTCGTCGACGCCGTCCAGCTCCAGGGCGCCGCGGACTATGCCGTCGCCGGGCCGCCACTGGGCCGAGCCGTACACCGTTCCAGGGAACTTGCCGGCGCTGTCGCTTGCCGCGTCGCCATCGGTTTCGTCGAGCTTCCAGTGGGCGACCAGGCCGGGGTAGCTCATCCAATACGCGCCCAAGCCGGCCAGGTCCTGGTAGCCGATGACGCCGTCGCCGCTCGGCGGCGGAGCAATGTCGAGATTCGGATCGGCCTGGAGCCAGGACTGGGCCATCACGGCGAAGTCCCGCAGGTTCATCACGCCGTCGCAGTTGTAGTCGGGCAGGTACCGCACGCCCAACAGGAACGGCGCGACGGTCTGCGCGATCAGCCCCGCCCCTTCGGGGTTCGGGTGAATGGAGTCGGGGAAGAGATTCCCGTGGTCGACCAGAGCCGTGTACAGATCGATCATCGGCGCGTTCTTCTCCCGCGAGATCTGCTCGATCAAAGGCAGGATCTCATCCCGAATGACCTCGGGGCGGATCGAGAAGTTCACCGCGAACGCCGGCACGGGCTTGCAGATCCACACCACGGGCTTGCTCGGCAGGGCCCGGAACGCGTCGATCATATTGCCGTAGTCGGTGACGAAGTCGGCCTTGTACTGCCAGTTTTGCGGCTTGGAGTCGTTGGTGCCCAGCTTGATGACGACGATGTCCGGCTTGGCCGCCAGGGCGCTGGTGTAGGCGCCCTCTCTGATGTAGGGCTTGTCGCCCCGGCGCAGGAGGGTGGCGCCGCTGACGCCGTAATTGGTGACCTGCCAGGCGGGGTCGTACTGCCGCAGGATCCGCTGCAACTGGGCGGGGTAGCCGTTTGTCGCCGGATCGCTGATGCCCGAGCCGTAGGTGATGCTGTCCCCGATGCAGGCGACGAGTTTCGCATGCGCCGCGGACGCAAACGCACAGACGACGAGAATCACAAGGAATGACGCTTTGGTCTTCATGTCCCCACTCCTGTCATGAAAGGTTTCGCTCGTACATTGACACGACGAATCGAAGAACCATCGACGGACTCGGCCGCCGCTGTCACTCGAACGAGATTTCACCGTCCACGCGTGCCGTCTACGCCGAACGCAGCGAAGCATCGGCCGGGGCTGCGGTCTGCGAGGCACGGCTGTCCTGAGGCACAGCCTGAATCGCAGACGAAGCCGCCTGGGCTTCGGCCTCGGCCTTCTTGCGCTCGTCCTTCGGCCGGCTCTTCCAGCGGCGGTGCAGCCACCAATATTGGGTCGGGTCCTCGCGAATGAAGGTCTCGATAGCCTTGGCGTATTCCGCGGTCACCCACGTCAGCGGATCGTCCTTGTCCGCCCACTCGTGGGGAAAGATGATCCGCGTGGTGCCCAATTCGAAGAAGAATCGATTGCCCACCCGCCGGCTGTAGCCCACCGCGATGGGCAGGTTATAGGTGAGGGCCAGCAGACCAATGCTCTTGTAGTGGCTGGCCTTGCGCCCGAAGAAATCGACGAAGATGCCCTTGTGGCCGGCGTCCTGATCGGCGATGAACCCGATGGTGCTGCCCTGCTCGACGAACTTGGGCATCATCTCGGCGGCCCCTTTCTTGTCGACGAGCTTCTGGCCCCGCCGCTCCCGCACGGCGTACAAGAACCGATTGAGATACTTGTTGTCCAGCGGGCGGGCGATGCTGTAGACATCGAAGCCGAACAGACCCATCATGTAGCCGATGATCTCGAAGTTGCTGTAGTGACCCGTGACCATGAGCAGGCCCTTGCGCTCGGCCATCATCCACTTGGCCTGCTCGGCGTGGTGGAACCGCGAGTATTGGCGCCAGTTGTGCTTCCTCACGAGGCGGGGCGTGAACAGCACGTCAATGGTCAGCATGACCAACTGCTCGAAGCTGCGCCGGCCGGTCTGCTGAATCCACTCCTCCGACTTTTCCGGGAAGCTCGCCCGCAGGTTGTCGAGAGCCCGCTGCCGGCCGCGACCATAGAACCGCCACAGCAGATCGCCCAGGAAGCAGGCGAATCGCAGGTTGGTTTCTACGTCGAACAGGTAGAGAAAAATGACCAGAATCCGAACGGCCGCATAGACCAACCAGTCGAGGACCGGGTTGTGTTTCTTCTTTTTCTTCTTGGGTCGTTGTTCATCGGCCATAGTCCTTCATTCTATGAGAATCAGGACGTTTGTCAAGATCGGCTGCGAACACAGCGGCTGGACGGAGAGGTCGATCGCGTCCAGGGTACATACAACGCGAGCCGCAGAAGCATGGGGCTCCTGCGGCTCGCGCGATGATTCCCATGTTGGCCGGCATCGTCAGCGCCGGTCCTATGTCTAGGGCTGAGGTTCTGCGACTTTCGGGGCCAGACTCGCCTCGGCGGTGCCGCCGTAGGCGCCCATGTCGATCCGCGTGTTGGCTCCGGCGCGATCGCTCAGAGGATCGCCTTCGACGCAAGGAGGCTCGTCGCCGATCGGCGACGTCGGATCGCCTGCGTCAATGCACGGGCTCGTGACGTCATCCCAGGCCCAGGTCCCCTGCCGATCGTTCCAGGACCAGCCCCGGCTCTTGAGGTGGTAGTCCCCCTCAGCGACAAAGAGCGGATCGGCGTCGATGTTGCCATCGCCTGCCCAGCCGCCCTGGACGTCGCTGTAGGTCACGACCGAGGTCGCCTTTTCCACTCTCAGGTTCGGCCCGCCGGCGGCCTCGTTATTGAAGTACAGAATCGAATTGGCGATCTTCGCCAGGATGGCGTCCACGCCCACGCCCAGGTTGTCGGCCACCGTGCAGTTTTCCAGAGTGGGATAGCCGCTGAAGAAGCCGGCCTCGCGATTGCCCGCGATCAGGCAGTTGCGGAACGTGCCGAAGTTGTTGAGCACCGTTCGCTTGTCGCGATGGGCCCACAGCGCGACCCCGTTGGCATTTGCGACGATCTCGCTTCGAGCGACGACCGGAGCGCCTTTGTTCCACACCTTGACGCCCGCGGACGAGGCGCCCGTTATGGTGCATCGATCGACGGTGGGCGACGAACCGCTGCAGAAGACGCCGTAGCTGCCGCCGGAGACGGTGAAGCCGGTGAAGACGCTCTCGGCCGATTCCTCGTCGGCGAACGTCACCTGCCCGCCCGTGCCGGCGATCACCGTACCGGCGCGAATCACGGGGTCGTTCGGGTCCGTCGACGTCACGATCAGCTTCTTGCCCTTGAAGCGGATCTTCTCCTCATAGACTCCCGGCTGGACGACCAGGGTATCGCCATCCGCAGCCGTGTCGATGGCATGCTGAATACACTCGAAATTCATGCCGGAAGTGAGATTCTGGATCGGACCTTCCGTCAGGCCATATCCGAAATCGAACGTCACCCCCTCAATCTGGCTGTAGTCTTGCCAGATCAGCGTCGAGCCGTCCAGCCTGGGGCGGCCGCCGTAGCGCCAATTGGGGAGATTGACAAAAGCGGGGCCGTACTGCGGGGAAAGACAGCACAGTATGATGGAGCCCCTGGACTCACCATCCACAAAGGCGACCATTCTTCCATCGATGTCCGGCTGAGTCTGCGGCCCGGGCGACACAAGGATCGCGAACTCGCGGATATGATTCGGGTCGGAGATGTCGGCGCCGTAGATGTCGCCGATGTCGTCCCGCTGGTCGGTCCAGACCACAATGCGTCCCGAGATGGCCGGATCGAGCTGGCTCTCGGGGGCCGTGCAGATCGGGAAGACCCTGATGTGCTGAAGGTCGGAGATGTCCGCACCGTAGATGTCGCCATCGGCCTCCCAGACGACGAGGTTGCCGCTGATGTCGAGCGGCGATTCATAGGACTCGCGGATGTCCTGATAGGGATACGGCAGGCCGTGACCGACCTGCTCGGCGATGGTGAAGTGCACCGGCTTGGCGGGATTCGTGACGTCCGCCCCGCAGATGTCGTACGCCGTCTGGGCGTACTGCACGGCGTCGCCGGTGTTGACGTTGCGATGATGGAGCCACACAGCCTTCGTGCCGGAAATGGCCGGGTACCCGTAGGAATCGGTTCCGGACTGCATCTGGAGGTTGTTGACCTTGCCGGTGGCCAGATCCCCAATCACGACGCTGGTGCGGATGGTCTCATAGTACCCCTCGGGTCCCGTGGCCCAGACGATCAGGTCGCCGTCGATGTCGGGCATGGTGTCCGTGGGCTGGGACTGGAAGACATCGACCCGGCCGGTTTCGAGATCCGTGCACCGGATGCCCCAGGAAGAGTCATAGTAGTCGCCGGCGGCATAGACGAGCTTGCTCCCGGAGACCACCGGATACTGGAAATACTCCGAATCCGGGGCGGCGATGTCCATCGGGGTCTGGCTGGCGTGGAACTGAGTCGCTTCGATCTTCACGGTGTCCGCAACGCTCGTCGTGAACCCGTCGCTGACCACCAGCTCGAAGACGTAGATGCCGGGCTGAGGGCACGAGGCATACATGACCACGGGACCGATTCCGTACTCCTGCCGCTCTTGAGGGGTGAACGGATAGAACTGGGCGATGGGCCCGTCGATCTGCCTCCACGTGCCGACAAGCTCGTCCGGCGGATCGGCGTCGCGGGACTTGGAGCCATCGAGAGGGTAGAACTCATTGACCGGCCAAAGGGCGTCCGGGCCGGCGTCGGCGACAGGGACTTGATTGCCGATGACCACCAACATGCGGTCCGGCTTGCTCGTGTATTGACCGTCGTTGACAACCAGTTGGAAGGCGTACCAACCCTCGGCCGCTGGCGTGAACGTGGGTTTTTCCGCCGTGGCGTCGCTGAGCTCGACCGGCGTGCCCTGGACCTGCTTCCACTCGTAGGTCTTGGGGCTCTCCGGGTCGGAGAAGTAGCTGTCGCCGGCGTCCAGCGTGATCGCCTCGGGCGTGAGCTTGTGCTGATCGGCCCCGGCGTTGGCCAGGGGCTTCACGTAGCCGACGAACTCGTCGGCGCCGATGTCCACCTTCAAAGCATACACGCGGGGGTCGCCGTCGATGTCCTCGGCGGTCAGATATCGTACAGAATTCGGGTCGCCTTCGCTGATGCAGGGGGACTCCAGTTGAAGATGGAAGTCATTCATCGAGGCGTTGCGGAACTTCGGGTTCTCGGAGACATTGCCCAGACGCCCGGTCCACTCGGTCTTGCCGCCGGTGGTCCTCTCGCCGGTTCTCTCGTCGTCCGAGACGTAATTGGCCGGGGAATTGTCCCAGACGTCGTTGAAACGCATCACGTCGTCATGGGCCTGCCGGTGATAGATCCCGCAGCCCGACTTGGCGCCGCAGATGATGTTGTTCACCATGGCGCCGCCCGCCCCGTAATCGAAGTACACGTAGACGTTGCCGCCCACGCCCCAGTCTGGCGCTTTGCTGACGTCATTGTTGACGATGGTGTTGTTGAAGAGATTGCTGTAGTAGCAGTAGATCCCTCCGCCATAGGCGGCCGAGTTGTTGTAGATCACGTTGTTGGAGACGGTTGCTGAATTGCCGACATAGATGCCGCCGCCGCTATAGGCCGAGTTGTTGTAGACGGTGTTGTGGGTGAGGACCGCCCGATAGCCCTCGCAGTAGATGCCTCCGCCGTACGAGTAGGAGTACTCATACATCATGCCGTCGTCCCGCTCATAGTAGGGCGCGTTGTTCCTCGTGACCACGCAGCGGGTGATCGTCGGCGAGGCGTTGTACCCGCAATAAATGCCGGCGCCATCGACCTCCATGTACCGGTAGCTGCTGTCGCCATACTGATAGGTGACCGTGCCGACGCCGCCGGTGATGGTGAAGCCGGCCAGCACGGCCTTGTTGGTCTCGCCGCCCTCGAAAGTCACGACGGAGCCGTCGCCGTCGGCGTTGATGATCGTATAGCCGACGATCCCGCGGTCGTTGGGGTCGGTGCTGGTGACTGTGATGTCCTTGCCGAGGAAGTTGATCGTCTCGTAGTAGACGCCCGGACTGACCAGGACGGTGTCGCCGTCGTTGGCGTCGGTGATGGCCTGCTGGATCGAC
>JBDKUU010001125.1:0-1794 GCA_039679525.1 Phycisphaerales bacterium
GCTCTATCGCGAAGGCAAGGCCCTGCAGATCGAGCCGGGCGTTTGGCAGGCGACGCTCGCCAACGGCGAACTCTTCCGGTACAAGGGCGATCCCCAGTGGGTTATGCCCGACTTCGCCGCCGAGCAAAAGAGCGAGTTCGAAGAAATCGACGCGCTGCGAAAAGCCGGCAAAGGCGAGAGAGCGCCGCAGGGAGAAACTCAAATGGGCGGCCGAACGTTCTGCGTCTACCAGGTCCGCTACATTCTGTCCAACGGCAAGGTTGTGACGGTCATGGAGCTGGTGAACCCTGACGGCAGCTTGGCCGGCATGGGCGGCGGGGTCTCCGGGACGTCCGTCCCGTGATCTCCAATCTCCACGAAGACAACGACATCATTCAGGAGAATCGTTATGAACAAGCCAGCGGTCAAACATGCGATTGCCGTGGCGGTTGTTGCCGCCGTCGTGTTCAGTCTGTTCGAGTCCATCGTCCCATGTTCGCCCGGCATCGTCCAGGCCGAGGAGAAGAAGGCCGAGGAGAAGAAAGCGGAAGAGAAGACGGAGCAGGCCGGCCTGGGATTCACGTGCCGCGAACGGCGAACCCACCAGCAGGCGGGATTGCCCACGCCGTTTGAGACCCTGGCGACGCTTCGCGTGAGTCCCGAGTTCGGCTCCCGAAAGGACACCTACGAGCAGGGCAAAGTGGCCTCGTCGGAGTACCGCCACTATGCGGACGGCACGACGATCACCCTGTATCACTTGGGCATGAGGGCCGGGACGTACACGCGTCAGGAAGGCCCCAAAGGACCGCCTGCTCCCGGACAGGGCTATGACCCCAGGCCCAGGATCAAGAAGGCTCTGGCCGGCGAACACAAGGACCTGGGCCGCCGGACGATCGACGGGGTCCAAGCCGAAGGGACTGAGGCCCACGAAACCTCAGCGGTCACCGGTATGTCCATGAGTGGGTCCATGTCCAGTGGGGCCGCCGGCAGCGCCCCGTCCGTGACCGCGCAACCCTACAAAATCGAGGTCGCCACGGTCCGGCAGTTCTGGTCCGGCGTGGAGACCGGCTGCCCGGTCCTGGTGGAGGAGAACGTGGCCGCCACGAACGGCGCGTTCCGGCAGAAGACGATCCTCGATCGGTTCCGCTGGAATGTCCGCGTCGATCCGAACGAGTTCAAAGCCAAGATTCCGCCGGACTATCGGCTCGTCGACGAACGGCAACTGGGACAGATGTTCGGGGGAGGTTCCGGCGGATTCCGCCGGGGTCCGGCGTCCGGCCCCGCGGCGACGCCCCAATCCCAGCGGCAGCCGCGAAGGCAGAAATGACGGCGATGGTTCGTGAAGGGCTCGTGCGGGGCATGATGGAACTGGACTTTTCCAAAATGGCCGGATGGAATATGGGTACGCTGCGGCAAGACGTGCGTTACGGAATACGAATGCTGGTGAGGAACCCCGGCTTCACCGCCGGGGTGGTGGCGATTCTGGCCGTGGGCATCGGGGCGAACACCGCCATCTTCAGCGTCGTCAACGCGACGCTGCTGCGCCCTTTGCCCTACCTCCATCCAGAGCAACTGGTGCAGGTCAAGAAGGAACTCGCCGGGGATTCGAAACGGGAGGTCACGGAATTCATCGATGACGCCGAGTTCCTCGCCTGGCAGCGGGAGAACCGTGTCTTTGCGGCGATGGCCGCCTATAACGCCATGGAGTCGACCCTGACCGGGGGCGAGAGAGCCCAGCGTCTCCGGTGCGGCAAGGTCACGTCGGGCTTCTTCCCCCTGCTGGGCGTGCAACTGCCGTTGGGACGGACGTTTCTG
>JBDKUU010001126.1:0-2094 GCA_039679525.1 Phycisphaerales bacterium
CCGTCGTGTATGAGAAACGCCTGCCCGAGGGGATTCTCCCCGGCGAAGAACCGACGAACGAACGCCTCGTTGACGATTCCCACGGGTTGACTCTCAGCGGCGTCGGCCACGGTGAAGTCCCGACCGAGCAGAAGCGGGATGTTCATCGTACGAAAGAAGTCCTCGCCGATGCAGAGATGATCTGTTCGATGCAGTTGCCCCGTGTCCCCGGCCCGGCCCAGAAACTCGATGTCTTCCGAGGACGTAGTGTTGCTGATCAGCGCGAGAGACGAGAAGGTCACGCCCCGTACGCCGGGGATCGCCGCGACTGCTGCGCGGATACGGTCGTAGATCTCCACGCATTGCGGACCGGCATAGCCGGCGTCTTCGGGCCTCACCTGAAACAGCAGCACGTTCACAGGATCGAAGCCCGGCGCGACGGACGCGAGATTTGCGAACGAGCGAATCACGAGGCCCGCCCCAACGACCAGGAGCACGGACAGGCCGACCTGAGCAGCCACCAGCACCTTTCCAAAAGCCAGCCGGGGAGTCCCCAGCGCCGCCCGATTCTTCAAGCCCGCCGCAGGATCAACCCGCGATGCGAGCATTGCCGGCAGGCATCCGAAAACGATCGCGGTGAGCAGGGAGACGGCGAGAGTGAACAAAAGAACGTTGGAGTCGGTCCGAAGGTCCACGTGGAACCCTTCCGGCAGCATCGCCAGAAATCCGGCCAGCGTGTGTTTCATCCCCCCAGCCACCATCAGTCCAAGACCCGCTCCGCCCAGCGAGAGCACGAGGCTCTCGATCAATGACAAGCGGATGAGCTGCCAGCGACCGGCCCCGAGTGCGGCTCGCACCGCCATCTCATGCCGGCGAACGGCGCCGCGAACCAGCAACAGGCCCGCGAGGTTCGCACATGCAACCAACAGCACTAAGGCGACCACACACGCCACAGCAAGGAAAGGCTTGGTCAACTGCCGGCGAATCAGCAATTGTCCCCGGCTGCCATCCTCCAGTCTGATGCCGGGCTGATCCATCGTCGAGTTCGATTCCCCGAGCACTCGAGAGAACAGGACGGCCAGGGACGCCTGAGCCTGCGCGTCGCTCGCGTCAGGAGAGAGCCGACCCATAATTTGAACCCACCATCGGCTCGCCGAGTCCAGCGGACGGCTCGGCTCCAGGTGCGGCTGGGCGGACATCGGCACATAGATATCGGCGGGATCGCCCATCATCGGTCCCACGTAATGACGAGGGAGAACGCCGATGATCGTGTAATCGGCCTGGTTCAGCGTGATCGATTGACCGAGCACGCTGGGGTCAAGTCCGCAATACCGTTCCCACCAGCGATAGGTGATCACGGCCACGGGCTCGCTGCCCGAGCGATCCTCCTGCGGAGTGATCGGCCGTCCGATCAGCGGTTCCACGCCGTAACCGGAGAAGTAATTCCCCGAAACGAGCATCGCGACAGCGGCGGACGCTTCTCCCCGGGTGACCGCGGTGATCTTCTTCGGGCGAAACGCAAACAAGCTGGTGAATCCCGTTCCACGGTCACGAAAATCGCGATAGGCGGGATAGGGGAACGAGGTGCCCATCTCCAATCCGCCCGGGACGCCGCTCATGCCGATTCCGGTGTAGCTCTTCATCTGCGGATTGAGCCCGACCCCTTTGATCAGCCGCAATTCATGGGGATTCCGCACGGGCAACGAACGCAGCAGAACCGCGTTGATCGCAGAAAAAACGGCGGTGTTGGCCCCAATGCCCAGAGCCAAGGACAACACCGCCACCGTAGTGAAGCGAGGTGATTTGGCCAGCATGCGAATCGCATACCGAAGATCTTGCCACAGCGTCCTCATCGATCCCCCCTATTCATGCCTCAAAGCCGCCATCGGATCGATCCTCGCCGCCCGGCGGGCTGGCAACCAGCAGGACACGCATCCAATAGCAACCAGAAGCGCGGTCGCCAAGAGGAACGTCAGCGGGTCGGTCGGCGTCACGCCGTAAAGCAGACTGGACACCACACGAGTCAACGCAACCGCCAGAATCATGCCGAGAACGGTGCCCGCCGCCGTCAGTTTCATTCCCTGCCGGACGATCGCGGAAAGCACCTGGGACTTC
>JBDKUU010001127.1:0-13717 GCA_039679525.1 Phycisphaerales bacterium
AACCCGACGACGCCGACGCGATGGCCCACTGGGTCAGCGAGCTTCGCAAGCTCAAGACCAGGCTCGAGCAATCGTTCAATGTCACGGTCACCGACGAGAAGATCCGCAAGGCGACGCAGACGATGAACCGCGAGCGTTCGCTCCGGCGGCAACTCGCCGGACTGATGAAGGCAGATCATCCGCCGCTCACCGGCCGGCAACTGCTCCAGTACAAGAGCAGCATCTCCGGCATCTGCGCCGACTTCGCGCAATATGAGCGGGCGTTGGAAATGTACGCGGGCAAGACATCCGCGGCAAATTCCAAGACCCGCGTGCTCATGACCGGAGTTCCCATGGCGCATGGCGCGGAGCGCGTGATGGAGATCATCGAATCGCATGGCGGGCTCGTCGTCGCCATGGACAACTGCACGGGGCTCAAGCCCATTCTCGAAGACGTGGACGAGACCGCGGCCGACCCGATCGTCGCGCTGGCGGAGAAATACTTCCGCCTGCCGTGCTCGGTGATGACGAGAAACAGCCGTCGATTCGACGTCCTGCGGGATCTCGCAAAAGAGTACCGGGCGCAATGCGTGATCGATCTGATCTGGCAGGCGTGCCTGACGTATGATGTCGAGTCGTACTTCGTCAAGCAACTGGCGGAGAAGGAGCTCGGCCTGCCGTACCTGCGAATCGAGACCGATTACTCGCCCTCGGATTCCGCCCGGATCGCGCTGCGGGTCGAGGCGTTGTTCGAAACCGTTCAGCAAAGGGCGTGCGGGCAGACATGAAAGAATCAAGCGACATGACCAGACCGAACGCTGCCAGCGACCCGGACCACGCCGACATCCCTGGGGGTTCAGCCCCCAGCCCCCCGGCGTTCTGCGCTTTGGACCAGCAGCATGGAATAGCAGACAGGTCGCGCTGTCGCTCCGGGCGGACAGTCTGGCCGTGCGACTATGCGGAAGACCAGAAAATGCGTGTGATAGGCAGGGAGCAACCCCATTCCGCCGGACAGCGGTCGTCCAGAGAGGGGAAGGGTCCGATTCCAGGCAGCGGCGCGTACGAGGACACTCCTCGGCGAGCTCGCGTCCGCTCCGTGAAATGCCCTCCTGTGACGCTGCCGGCCTCCAGTGACGGGTTCTCCTCATTACCATGCCATTGGCCCAAAGCGCAAAATGCCGGGGGTTCGGGGGCAGAGCCCCTGAGATCGACGGCAGGCTTACAGCCGACTCTTGTTGTCGATAGCGTTGCCTGGCGGGGATTGCAGGCATCGGAGGGACGATGAAGACTATCGTCTACACGTGTCCCTACGTGCCGGCCGAATGGATCGGCGCCCACGGCTTCGAGCCGCGGCGGTTGATTCCGCTGCCGACCGATGGGGGCTGTATTGCTCCGAGAACGGAAGGCCTGTGTCCGTATGCGAGGGCGTTCGTCAACGAAGCCGCGGCCGCCGGCGCGGACGGGATCATTGTCACGACCCTCTGCGACCAGATGCGGCGGGTGTACGATCTGCTGGTCTTCGGCGGCAGCACGCCCGCGTTTCTGCTGAATGTGCCGAAGACCTGGCAGACCGTCGCGGCTCGGAAGATGTATCTCGATGAGTTGAAACGCCTGGGCCGCTTCCTGGTTCGACTCGGCGGTCGGGCGCCGACGCATAGTAATCTGGCCAAAGCGATGACCGACGTAGGGTGTGCCGTGCACACCATCCGCCCTGAGGGAAAAGTAGAATGTCCCCTTTTCGCGCCAGAAGATAGCGGTGTGCACGGCACACCCTACATACCCATCGCTGTGGTTGGTGGGCCGCTCATGCAGCGAGATCGCGTGCTATTCGACCTCATCAAGGAGGGCGGCGGGCGCGTCGTGCTCGACGCCACGGAGACCGGCCTGCGAGGACAGCCGAGAGCCTTCGACCGCCGACGAATTGCCGAGGACCCGCTGATGGAACTTGCCGACGCCTATTTCAGCATCCCGGACGCGTCCCGCAGGCCCAACAGCGAGTTGTACACGTGGCTCAAGAAGGAACTGGCAAGAACGAATGCGAAGGGCGTCGTGTTTCATCATTACGTCTGGTGCGACGCGTGGCGGGCGGAACTTGCGCGATTGAAGGAATGGGTCGGCCTGCCCGTGCTCGGGATCGACAGCGACGGGCACGACGAAACGAACGTGGCGCGCCTGCGGACCCGCATTCGGGCCTTCTTGGAGATGCTTCAGTGACCGCCGAGCCGAGACAAATCACTCTGGAGCAGTGGGACCGCGAGTACGCCCGTCTTCGCGCCGCGGGCATGACCGAGCCTGTCTACGGCGGCCCGCTCAGCCGCCACGCCGCCGACGGCGACACGCGGCTGCTCAAGCTCCGTTTCGACAATTCGCCCGCCGCATTGCGTCTGTGGAATTTTCTCCTCACCGAAGAGGACCGGCTCCGTGCGGCCCGCGATGGCGGCAAGAAGCTGGTCGGAACGATGAAGGACCTCGGCACCGTGCCCGTGATGGCGTACAGCCTCGACAACCTCGCGGCGTTCTACCCCGACGGGGCGTGGTGGATTCCCTGCGTGATGGAGTTCAACGCCGGATTGCTCCAGATCGCCGATTCGCTCGGGATCGACGAGTCGTTCTGCCCGGTCCGCGCGATGCTCGGAGCGTTCGTCACCGAGGCCCATTTCCCTCTACCCGACCTGCTGACGTGCAGCGTCGGCGCCACGTGCGACGATTTCTCCGCCATCGCCCAGCGGCTGAACGGCCTGGGTCATCCGATCCTCTGGTGGGAGATCCCGCACCGGCGTCAGGCTGAGCCCGACGAACAGGCCGTGACATTGCCCGGCGGATTCTCAGCCCCCGAGAGCCAGATCGAATTCGACCGGTCGGAGCTGCTTCGCGTGAAGGCCGCCCTGGAGGAATTGGCCGGCCGGGCGCTCGACGATGACGCGCTCGCCCTGGGAATCGCAAAAGCCAATCGCGTCCGCGACCTTCTCAACCGGCTCCGGCATGTGGCGTTCACCTCGCCCCTGTGTCCGATGCCCGCCCTGGAGATGCTGATCGCGGAGATGCTCGCGATTCACTTCTGCTCGGATCGCGATGAGACGATTCTCGTGCTGTCGGAATTGCTGGATGAGGTCAATCGCCGTGTGGCGGCCGGGACGGGACATCTGTCTGCCGATGCGGCCCGCGTTTTCTGGGTGAATCCCGTGGCCGACCTGCAGGCGATGAATCTGCTGGAGGATTGCGGCGGGCGAATCTGCGGCACCGAGTACCTTTTCGCTCATGCCCTCGACCCGATTCCGACGACGATTCCTCCGATGGAGGCGCTGGCGCAGATGGCGCTGGCCGATCCGATGGTCGGGTCGTCGTTCGATCGTGCGGCCAGGATCGTCGCGGATGTCCGCCGGTTCGGGGCCGAGGGGGTGATCGTCTCCCGCATCCCCGGCGCAAGCCACTGCGCCCTGGAAGGCGAAATCATCGGCCGGGTCGTTCGAGAGGAATGTGATTTGCCCGTGCTGGAGATCGAGGTGCCCTCGATCACCGACGCGACGCAGGCCACTTTGTGCACGCGGCTGGAGGCCCTCGTGGAAACAGTCAAAGACCGGAGAACAAGATGATCTACGCAGGAATCGACGCCGGGTCGCGGGCGATCAAGGTGGTGTTGATCGACGCGGACGGCTCGCGAATCGTAGCCAAAGCCCATGCCGATCAGGGCATCGAGCAGGACAGGCTCGCGTGCGAGTTGTTCGACAGAACGCTCGCCGAGAACGGCATTCACAAATCCGACATCGGCCGGATCGTGGCCACGGGCTACGGCCGAAGCGCGATCCACATCGCCGACACGACGATCACCGAGATCACGTGTCATGCAGTGGGCGTGCGACACCTCGTCCCCGAGGTCCGAACGATCGTCGACATCGGCGGTCAGGATAGCAAGCTCGTGCGGCTGGACGGCAACGGCAAGGTGCGGGATTTCGCGATGAACGACCGCTGCGCCGCGGGCACCGGTCGATTCCTCGAAGTGGTCGCAGGCCGCCTGGGCATTCCCGTCGGCGACCTGGGCGCGATGGCCTCGCGAAGCAACAGCCCCGCGGCGATCAGCAGCATGTGCGTGGTCTTCGCCGAGACCGAGATCATCGGCCTCCTATCCTGCGGCAGGCCGGGCGAGGATATCGTGGCCGGCGTTCAGAACGCCATCGCGTCGCGAATCGTCGCGATGGCCGGCCGGAGCGTCGAAGCGCCCGTCATCTTCACGGGCGGCGTCGCACGAATCTCGGGCATGGACGCAGCTTTGCAGACCGCGCTGGGCCGGCCGGTCGCCATCTCGCCCGAGCCGCAGATGACCGGCGCTTTGGGAGCCGCCCTCTTGGCGAGGCGGCATCGTGAGGAGTTGTCATGAGCCGTGACATTATCCATGGGGGCTCTGCCCCCAAACCCCCGAGATTTGCCGCTTTGTGCCAGCAGCATGGAATAGGAGCCGATCTCAGCCCGTGCGCACAGATGAATCGTTCGACTGAATGGAGGCCCTGCGATCTGTGTCGCGACAGCCTTTCTGGTGCGACTCTCTCTTTATCGTGCCATTGGCCCAAAGCGCAAAATGCCGGGGGTTCGGGGGCAGGGCCCCTGAGATCAACAGAGCTTCTTTCTACGTCACGTATGAGGATTCGAGCATGATCAACATGGATAGACGTAAGCGGGTGATGCAACGATCGATCAGGCTGGGCCATTGCATCTGCGACGCAAAACAGCCTTGTCCCTGTCTCACCTTCAAAGAGAAGAATATCTGCGGTTGCGCGGGTGAGCGGGAGGACAGCCCAACTGGACCCGTTCGCTTGACCAAGCTGGTCGAGAAGGCCGGCTGCGCGTCGAAGATCGATCAGGCGTTTCTCAAGAAGGTGCTGAAGGACCTGCCTGCCATCGAGGATCCCCGCGTGCTGGTCGGCATGGCGGCCGGGGACGACGCCGGCATTTACGACATGGGCGACGGCCAGGCCCTCGTTCAGACGGTCGACGTCTTCACGCCCTCGGTGGACGATCCTTACACGTTCGGCCAGGTCGCAGCCGCGAATTCCGTCAGCGACATTTACGCGATGGGCGGCACGCCTCTGACCGCGCTGTCGGTGATCGGGTTCCCCGTGCGGAAGATCCCCGACGAAGCCATGTTCGAAATCCTCCGCGGCGGCATCGACAAGATGAAGGAGGCGGGCTGCGCCATCATCGGCGGCCACAGCATCAACGACCCGGAGGTGAAAGCGGGCTTCGCGGTCACCGGCATCATCGATAAGAGCCGCGTCGTCACCAACGCCGGGGCCCGACCGGGCGACGCGCTCATCCTGACCAAACCGCTGGGCACAGGCATCGTGGCCTTCGCGACCCAAATCGATCGCGCCAGGCCCGAGAGCGTTCAGGCCGCCGGGGCTTCGATGGCCTCGCTGAACAAGACCGCCGCCGAGCTGATGGTTCAGTTCGGCGCGCACGCCTGCACGGATGTCACGGGCTTCAGCCTCATGGGCCATCTGGCCGAGATGGCTCGCTCCAGCGGCGTGGACGTGCAGCTCGTCTGGGACGACCTGCCCCTGTTCGAAGGCGTCTTGGAGTACGCGGCGGCGGGCATCCTGCCCGGCGCGATCGAGCGAAACAAGGAGTCGTGCGGCGACCGCGTCGTCGCCTCCGAACGGCTACCGCAGGAGATGGTCGACATCTGCTTCGACGCCCAAACCTCCGGCGGTCTGCTGATCGCCATCGAGCAGGCCAAAGCCGCGGACCTGCTCAAAGCTCTCCGCGATCGCGGCGTCTCCGCCTCGACCGTCATCGGCAAGATCACAGGCAAGGGCGCAGGCCTGATCCACGTTGAGACGACCGGCAAGCGAACGGTCCCGTCACTCGCATCTGCCAAGGCAATCGAATCGCCGCAATCATCAATCACAAATCATCCATCATCAATGCCGCCGGTTTCCTGTTGTGCGGACGCCGTCGCCTCTGCGCCGGCGTCGGCTCAGGGAAGCTCCGAGGTAGGATCGATCAAGGCTGCCTTCACACAGTTCCTCAGCGCAGCGAATTCGCCGCACGGACTCGATGCGTACACCAAGCAGGCGATGGCAATCGCCTTGTCGGTGGCTCTGCGATGCGAGCCATGTCTGAAGATGCACCTGAACAACGCGAGAAAGAAAGGTTTCTCCGAAGGGGAGATCGACGAGGCCGCCTGGATGGGCATCAGCTTCGCGGGTTCGCCGGCGATGGTCTTCTACGAGCAGATCAAGAACCGGCAGTAGTCTAATCAGGCGTTGCGGCCGTCGGCCTCTGAGGGACGATCGTCGGGGATGACGATGGTGCAGGCGCTGCCCTTGCCTTCGCCGCTGCGAATCCGCATGCGCCCGCCGAGCAGTTCGCTTCGCTCTCGGATGCTCAGCAATCCGAATCCCGTGGATTCCGTGAGCTTCTTCGGATCGAATCCGCGGCCCTGGTCCGACACGGACAGGCGGACGTATCGCCCATGTCGGCCCACGCGGACAACGGCCTCTTTGACCTTGGCGTGCCGGACCACATTGAACAACATCTCCTGGGCCGCACGAAACAGAAAGATCGTCAGCGCATCCGATTGCAGGCTCACTTCGTCGCAGGCGTCCACGTGAACCGCCAGGTGATGTTTGGACTTCATCTGGCCGGCCAGCCAGCGAAGAGCCTCCGCCAGATCGTTCTGATACAGCACGGCCGGATTGAGCTCGTGGGACAGGCAGCGGGATTTCTCGATGGCGTCGCGCAGCATTTCGTCGACCTTGGCGACCGCCGCCTGCTGCTGGGAGCTTCGGCTGTCCCGGTCGGCCAGGAGGCTCAGATGGAACTTGGCCCCGGCGATCTGTTGCTGCAGGTCCTCGTGCAGGATCTCGGCAATCCGCTTGCGTTCCCGATCCTCAGCCTGTGAGAGCTCCAGCGCGAGCTTCTTGAGCTGCCGGGTCCGCTGCTCCAATTCCGCGGTCCGCCGGGCAACCCGCACTTCCAGCGTGGCGTTCAATTCGCGAAGCTCTTCCTCGGCCCGCTTGCGTTCGGTGATGTCCCGAACGATAGTCTGTATCGCTCTTGCGCCCTGGAAGTCGACCGGGGCCGTGTGGAACTCGACCAAGATCTCCCGGCCATCGAGCCGCCGCAACACGGCTTCTCGGGTGGCCAGTCGATTCCCGGCCATGGCTGCGAGCAATCGTTCGACAGCCTGCTCCCGTTCTCCCGGACGAAAGAAATCCAGGACGCTGTGCTGAGCCAACTGCCCGAACGTCCCTGCGCCGCTGAGACGCACGGCCATGTCGTTGGCGTAGAGAATCCGGCCGTCCCGATGGACGAGGATCGCGTCCGGCGCGGTCTCGACCAACGTGCGATAGCGGTCTTCGCTCTGGGACAACGCCGTTGCCAGCGAGATCTCCCAGGCGTGAGATTCGCGGACGGAAGCGACCGCCGCGATGAGCATGTACAGACCGCCGAGGAATTGGGCAGAGCGTCCCACCCAGCCGAGAATGCTGCCGCGGGACGACTGAAGCATCACGCCCAGCAGACCCGCCGCGATCAGCGCCAGGGCCAGCGCGTACCAATAGGCGAACCGGGACAGAGGCTTGAGCCCCGTCGTGCCCAGCATCAGAGCGGTGAGGGAGAACATTCCCACGGCCGAGCCCAGAACGACCTGGCGCAGCAGCGTGCCGCCCCGACCCTGGATGAAGAAGGGCGGCATCCAGCCCGCCACCACCGCCCACGCAACGAGCGCCACTGCGCCCGCGGCGGCCATGTAGCCCCCGAGGAGCCACAGCGATACTGGAAACAGGGTTCGGCTCGGCCGCAGCGACAAGAACACGCCGGCCATGTGGCAGAACGCCGACAACCAGACACAACTGTTGTGAATGGCGACGGCAACATTGGCGTCGCCCGAGCCAACCACGGTTCCCAGTACTGCGGCCGGGCCCCATAGCACGACTCCACAGCCCAGGAGCAACAACCCCGGCGTGCCGCGGACTAGAAAGCTGCGAGCGACGAGATAGGCGATGAAGAAGGAAGCCAACGTCGAGAAGATGAAATTGAGGGCAACGACCAGCGTGACAGAGTCATAGTATCCCGGAAGATCCATGGCCCGCAACGCTACGATCGCCCCGAGTAGAAACGGAATGGGCAGCCACGCCAGGCGGCCGGAGCCGCGAGCAAGTGGCGTTCCATGCTCATCAATCGTAGGCCTGTCCATGGGGGCCGCAGGCGTTTCGTCCTTCGGTTGTTCACCAGCCATGACTTGTTCTACAGGGAAGCGATCTCTATGGGCCTCTATCCAAGCAGCATGGACAGCCTGCTCGGAATCAACCTATCATAATACGGATTTGTCGAATTCCCTCTAAGGGAATTCCTTAGATTCTACACGATCAATGTGGAGCCGATCGCGCCCATCTGCCGAAATAGGGACTGGCACCCGGTACTGGGTCGGCGTGCAGAAACCAGATAGCTGATGGGGTTTTGACGGCAGCATATCCGGGGGACGTTTCACGCAGGAGTCAGGAGGATTCATGTCACAGTTTCGTAGTACTCATTATCGATGCATGACAAATCATCTCACTCTGGGCCTCTTCGCGGGCTTCGTATTTCTGAGCCTGGGAGTTCCCGAGGCTTCGGCCCTGGGCTCCAAGAGCGCCCGTGTCGCGAAGCTGAAAGTGAACGTAGACATGGCCAAAGATGGCTCGTATCAGTCCGGGCCGTGGACCTACGAGTATTCGACTACGCTGAAAGGCTCGCGCAGCGAGGGCTATCACGGCAAGCTGTCCTTCCAGGGCAAGGAGGTGCCCCAGCCGGCAAACCTCAACGACTATTATGAGACGCCCTGGGGTCCGATCTACTGGGTCGGCCGGCCGGCTGTGCTGTTCGGCTATCACGGCTGGATGTCCAAGCCCGTGACCAGGGAGCCCAAGGGACAGGCCCTCATGGACCCGGCCAAACTCGCAAAACAGGTTTTCACCGTCCAAGTCAAGGTTCTGGCTTCGGAGGAGCTGGCGACGCCGGACCGTATCGAGAAGGATGCGAAAGCGCTGACGGCGCTGAAACCGTTTGAACTCAAGGAAGCCCACGTGCAGCGGACCTGGTTCGGGCTCGGCCAAACGTGGAACTCGCTTCACGACACGAAACTCTGGGGCCATCTCGAAGTCCGCGTGGCGGCGCCCGATCCGAACCGGCCGCTGGCCCTGGAGTTCCGCAGCACGGGCGACTTCACGGTGACGACCCCCGATCAACTGAACAGCATAGCGGCGTTGATTCCCCCCGATCGCTCAGGGAATTCGGAGTTCGTCAAGTTGCCGCCGCAGCCTGGCGTGGTCCGGGCCATCAAGTGTACGCTCACCCCGGTCGTCGGCGATCCGCTCGATCTATTCCTGGTCTGTGAAGTCAAGGCATCGAGGAAGAAATGATGAACGCGCCATCTCACAGAACTCTCGGGAGATTCACCTTGTCCGCGAGCTGCCTGGCCGTGGTCCTGTGCTGGGCATCGACGGTCTCCCTCGCCGCGGCGCCGAGCAACGCCCCGACTGCCGCGGATCAACTCAAGGCCGCTCGGGACGCCCTCGCCGAGGCCCAGCAGAATCCGCCTTCGGTCCCGGCCGACTGGTCCCACGCCAAGGACCTCAACGACGCGAGCAGCAAGTTCATGGCCTGGCAGAACGAGATGCTCAAGGAGCGTCAGGAGGCCGAGCGCAAACAGTGGCGTCAGTTCTATCAGAAGATCAAGGTGCCGCCGCCTTTGCCGCCGAGCGAGAAGCCGGACGAGCCGAAGATGGTCCGGCTGGACATTCCGATTCCGCTCCCGACCGATGCGAAGCTGGGCCTCTCGATGGGCGAGCCCACGGCCTCGTTCTCTGTCGGGGCGGAGGGCAAAGCGTTGTCCATCCTCGGCGCGTCGTACTCGGCGGGCGTCACGTACGCGGCCAAGGACAATAAGTGGCTGGTCGGCGACTCCGCAGAACTGACGGCCGACTTCGAGGCCGGGCCCGGGAAGATAGGCGGAACGTACGAGTTTCATTCGTGTACGTGGGGCCAACCCAAAGAGGAAAGCGGCGGCAAGGCCTCCGGCAATGTGGAGTTCTCTGCGGAGCTGTATCAGATCGAGGGGGCGGTGGGTTACAACACGGAGGGCGAGCTGAGCGTCTCCGCCGGGTATGATTTCATCAAGACGCCCAAGGCCTGGAGCAAGCTGGCGGAAGCCTCCGTGGGCGTCGATGCGGAAGTCTCCGCTCCGGTGAAGGTTCACGGCCTGGTGCGGGGCGGCAAGAACCTGTCTTCGTCCATCGCCAATTATTCGGCGAAGCTCGCCAAGCTGCTGACGAGCCCGGTCAACTGCCCCTATTGCTCGGCGAAGGGCGAAATGGATTGCGGGACCTGCGGGAACACCAGGACCGTGGTCTGTCCCAAGTGCAACGGCAAGCTACAGTTTCAGTGCACTCGATGCGAAGGCGGCGGGGAGCTGATCTGCACGAACTGCCAGCAAACCGGCAACGAGTCGTGCAGCAGGTGCGGCGGGTCCGGCACGCTGAAGTGCTCGAGTTGCAGCGGCAGCGGACAGGTGACCACCTATGAATCCGAAACGCGGAGCCGCGAGGAGCCGAGGATGGTCAGCGCCGGATTCGACGAGAATGGCAATCCGGTCTATGAAGTGCAGCACGAAACCGTCTACTACACGGTGCAGGTGCCCAAGACGGAGACGTGCGGATCGTGCGGGGGCAGCGGCAGCGGCGGGGAGTGCGGCGCGTGCGGCGGCGACGGCACCGTCACCTGCCACCGGTGCGGCGGCAGCGGCACGGTGACATGCGGACGCTGCGGGGGCTCGGGACAGATCAAGTGCGGAAAGTGCGGCGGAACCGGCAAAGTCGCCTGCCCCGAGTGCCGCGGCAAGCCGATCCGATGCCCGCTGTGCAAAGGCAAGAAGGAGCTTGGCAAATGAAGACGATCGCGATCCGAGGCGTGCTCTTGGGCGCGCTCGCTTTGTCGGTGATGGGTTGTCAGACGAGCGGCCTGCGTGTTCAGATGAGCAGAGAACAGGCCGGCGAATCGAGCATCGAGCTGTCCGGCGGCATCGCGGCGACGGACTCAGGCGAAGTCTACGTGACCACGCCCGCCGCAGTGATGCGATACAAACCCAAGGGCAACCAGTTCGAGGACCTGTTGCTCGACCCGTGCCAGGATGTGCGGGACGTTGCCGTGACATCGGATGGAGTCGTGCTGGTCCTGCGTCAGCATGAGTTGTCCACGCCCGTGGCCGGCTACCTGGTCTCGTTGTACAGTCTGCCGGAGGATGGGATCGCCGTCTCGTGCGGCCGGGAGTTCGCCTACGTGCTCACGGCTCGGGGCCAGGGCGCCCGGCTTATCCGCATCGGCCTGTCCGGCGCGAACAAGGGACTTCAACAGACCTTGCTGGTCACCGAGGACCGGCCTCGCGCCCTGTGTGCGGTTCAAGGCGGTTGCCTGGTCGCATCCGGCGGCAACATCGTCAAGGTCGCGGATCCCGCTCCGGCGGCGAAGGACGCCGAAAGCCAGGTCGCCACAGTCCTCCTGGCCGCCGTGCAGGAGCCGGTCACCTCGGTCGCCGCCGATCAAGGCAAGCTGATCGTCTACTTCGCCACGGCGAACACGACCTACGCCTGGATCCAGGGCAAGATCGTCCCGATCTTCCCGGCGGGCAGCCGACTCGCCTGGGCGAAGGACACGCTGACGATCTGCCAGCCCTCGCGTCCCGGCAGCCAGATGGTTCAAGTCCCGGCCGTGAGCAAACATGCCGAGGGCCTCGTCAAGCAGTTGGAGAAGGGCACATCGAAGGGACGGCCATGAGCGAGGAACATCGAGCGGCGACGTGCTCCCATTGCGGGAGCACGGATATCACGTACGGCGTCCGTCTGGGGATGACGGCCGAGGTCGGGGGCATCGGGCCTCAGTACAAGGACGGCCTGCTCCTGGTCGGCGTCGAGCCCTTGCACATCGACCTGTGCGCCGCGTGCGGCCATATCCAGAGGTTCTACGTGAAGAATCCCGGTCATCGCTGGGTCACGTCCTGACCCAGCGTCTCGGCGTTATTGCCTCACCTCGCCAACCCCCTCCAGGATGGCCTTGGCGAACAGCGGCACCGCCAAAGCTCCGGTGGCCGTGATGATGAGCCCGTCTTTCTCCGCCGGGTTGCCCGTGTAAACCGCCCCGGCCCGGGAGATTCGCTCCTGCTCCGAGATGTACGCGGTGACGCGCGCGCCCCGCAGCACGCCGGCGCTGGCGAGGATGGTCGGGGCTGTGCCGATCGCGGCCAGGACCTTGTGTCGCACGGACACCTGGCGCGCCAGATTCTGAACCATCGGATTGCGGACGTACTCGGCGGTGCCGGTGCCGCCGATGAAGACGACCGCGTCGAAGTTGTCCACGCTCACCTGGTTCAGCAGCACATCGGCCGACGACGTGCCCCCGGCCATGCCGATCAGCGGGCCCATGCGAGTGCTGCCCACCATCACCTGAACGCCGGCCAGTTCGAGGGCCCGGCGAGTTTCAAACAGCTCCTGATCCTGGAATCCATGGGCAGGAACGATCAACAGGGCTCTCCGCCCCGCCTGGGCCGTGGGGGATTGCTCCGTCGTTTCCACGGCCTGTGTCGTCTGGGTCGCCGGATAGCCCACGATCGCCATGTACAGCGGCTCATAGCCCCTCGGAATGCGTGCGACCCGGCGAACGTCAGCTCCATCCACCGCATCGATCGCGACGTAACCCAGACCCTGAGCTATGGCTTCGAGCTGGACGTTCTGAGCCACCTTCCCCGCCTGCATCGCCATCACCGTCCTGGCCCGCGTGCCGTAGCGGGCGGTGTAGTCGCGAGCGGAGGTCGTCAGGATGATCTGGCAGCCGCCGGGCGGGGCGATCGTCTGCTTCATGACGGCGGACGCCAGCGTCGCGCGGATATCGCCTTCGTTGATCGGCTGAAGAATGTGATTCATCGGCTCGTAGGCGAAGAGCCCTTCGGGCAGAACGAAGAAGGCCCGCATCGGAGACTCCTCGCCCGCCGGTCCCGGGGTCGGCGCGGGCGCGACCACCACCGGCATCGAGCTGCGAACGGCCCAGGCAAGCTGACTGAGCTTGACCAGGTCCAGCCGCTGCCCGCCCGGCGATTGAACCCTTTGCATCTCGTCCACAGCCTGCTCAAAGGTCACGTTGCTGCTCAGGGTCGGCTGCGGCAATTGGACCGGCTGCAAGCGGGCGGTCGGCGCGCGACGGGCTTGATTCGCCTGCGGCGGCCGCTGAGACTGGGCCGGGGTCTGTGTCTGGGCCGCAAGGGCCACTGAAGCCAAACCCAGCACTACCAGGCACGTCCGGGCAGTCCACGATCGAGAGCATTCACCGGAAATTGACAGGAGTTTCATCGTCTAATCCTCCAATGGATTCGAGAGAGTCACGGCCCATATTGTAGCACGAGAAGCCGGGCAAGGCAAAGCATCAAATTCCCGGCTGGGGCGACGGCGCTGCTCGCTGCGTCTTGAAAGGTCTGTACAGCGGATCGCCGATCAGGACCATCTGCCAGGAGGTGAAACGCTCCGTGAGGAAATAGGCTTCGACAAGGCAGCGACCGTCGTAGAGCGATGCAAAGAACGCTCTCGGCTCGGGGAATGCGAACAGATACGGCTCGTTGACGGGCCCGAGCGTTGCGGTGATGCCGTCGCGGAGCATCGCGGGACACCACTGCTGACTCGTCTGGTCGCGGAGGGCCGCGGCCTCGAAGCTGGCGATG
>JBDKUU010001128.1:0-3001 GCA_039679525.1 Phycisphaerales bacterium
ATTCCGGCATCGACCAGTTGTCTCGCATGAGCGAGAAGGAGGAGATCCCGGACGAACTGAATTGGGATCTCTGGCTCGGGCCCGCCGGGGAGCGGGCGTATCATTCGTTCTATCTGCCCGGCACGTGGCGGCGATGGGTGCCGTTCGGCAACGGCACGATCGGCGCTTGGGTCTGCCACGTCGCGGACCCCGTCTTCTGGGCCCTGGATCTCGGGGCTCCGACGAGCGTCGTCGCCCTGGTCAAGGACTACGATCCCAAGACGCAGGGCGACGCCTACCCGCGAGGCGACGTCATCACGTTCGAATTCCCGGCCAAGGGCAGCCGGGGGCCGATCACGCTCGTCTGGCACAGCGGCACGGAGAAGATCCCTCAAGCCAAGGAACTGGAGCCCGGACGCGGCGGCGTGGAGACCGGCGCCTACGTCTACGGCGACAAGGGCGTCATCATGTACGGCTCGCACGGCGCGAATCCCGTGCGGATCATCCCGGAGACGGTCATGAAGGAGTACAAACTGCCGGAGCAGAAGATCCCCCGAGTGCCGGGCGGGCACCATCGGGATTGGCTGCGGGCCATCCGTCAGGGCGGCAAGGCGGGGTCGGACTTCTCCTACGGCGGGCCGCTGACGGAACTGGCCATGCTGGGCGTGATCGCGATCAAGCTGCCGGGCACGAAGCTGGCCTGGGATGGTCCGGCCGGGAAGTTCACCAACAGCGACGAGGCCAACCGGCACCTCAATCCGCCGTACCGTTCGGGCTGGAGCCTCTAGAGAATTGGCAATTTGAGATTGACGATTTGCGATTGAAAACACAGGGCACGTGCGTCTTATCCGGCACTGGAGCGCACGTGCCCTTTCTGGTGGGCTCTTCAGCCCTAAACAACACTCATTCACGTGAAGAAGGCGGTCTTCGGGCCGCCCGTCCACATAAGGTTAGTCGCGGCCCGGCTGAAGAGATTTCCTGCAAACGGAGACAAATGGCAAAAATGTCCGTGAGGACGGGAGGAGGGGGGGCGTCGCTGATCTGAGAAATGCACAGGTCCTGCTGCGGCCGGACGACCGCAGCAGGACCTGATTCGATACTGTAGCTATGGCAGTTACGGCTGCTTCTTTTCTTCCTGCTTCTTCTTGCCGCCGAGCAGACCGCCCAGGCCCTCGACAATGTCCTTGCCTTCCGGGGCCTTGAGCTTGTCCTTCAGTTCGGCCGGGAGCTTGTCGCCAAGTTTATCGCCAAGCTTGTCGCCGATTTGCTTCTGGATCTGTTTGTCGATCTCCTCGCCGAGCCGCTGCTTGCCGGCGGCCACCAGGGCGTTCTGGAACTCTTTGGTCAGGCCCTTCGTGTCGAAGACCAGCCGGGGCGACGTCGTCGGGCCCACGACCCGGATCGTCGTCTTGAGCTCGCTGAGGACCTGCATCACCTGATTGGTCTGTTCCGCCCCGAGACCCAGCACGCCTTTGCCGACCGCGCTGGCCTTGAGGTCCTTGATTCCCAGGTCGATCTTGAGGTCCACCTGCTGCTTGGTCAGCGTGCCGCCGAAGGTTCCGGAGGCCAGACCCGACTGGAACTGGAGTCCGGTGCCATCCGAGAACGACGACTGCAGCTTACTCAGGTCGAAGCCTTCGAACGTGCCCGTCACTTCCGGATTGTCGCTCTTGGAGTAGTCCATCACGAGCTTCATCAGGGCGGGCGTCACGTACGACTGGATCAGCATCGTGATCGGCTTGTCCGCGGCCGAAGGAGCGTCGCTGATGTTGGTCATCTCCACCTTGCTGTTGCCGAACAGGGCCGACGGGATCTCCATCTTGTCGGCCAGGATCTGCTTGGCCAGCATCTTGTAGGACGGCGGGACCGGCGCCTTGGCCAGGAGGTATTCCGAGAACTTGTGCGGCGGCTCCTCGGCCTTGGTCGTCGTCTGATTGCTGTCCGGCAGCCAGTTCTTCAGCTTCTCCAACTGCTCCTTGATCTTCTTGGCGTCCTTGACGTACTTGTCGAGGGTGGCCAGGTCGTTGGCGTCGATCTTATACGTGTTGGCGTCGAAGGGCTTCTCTTCGGTGACCTGCTGGATCACTTTGCCTGCGGCCTGCCGGAGCTGATCGAACTTCACGTCCGAGATCTCCACTTTGTCCAGCACCAGCTTGCCAAGCAGCAGGTCGTACACGCTGGCGTCGGCCTCGATCTTGCCGACCACGGTGTGGTTCTGCTTCGGGTTGGCCGCGTCGGTCATCTGGATGTCGGAGACAGAGACCTTGCCGCCGAGCACGTCGATGCCCAGTTCTGCGAGGTCCGCCTCGGCCTTGTTGGCGTTGGTGAGCGTATTGGCCGCGTAGTTCTTCATCGCGGTGTCCTGGAGGAAGTGCACCGCGGCGAAGAAACAGCCGACCAGGATCACGGCCAGCACGACGCCGACCTTGCGGATGTACTTGGCCTTGGCGAACATGGACTTGACGTCCTTGGTCCGCTTGCCGATGAGGATTCGGTCGAGGAGCCGCACCCAGCCTTTGGAGTACCAGATGCGGAACTTCTCGGATTTCTCATCGAGCTTGACCATCATTCGGCGAAAGTGCGTGACGACGATCGCCAGGAGCAGTCCGGCGACAGCGCCGGCGATCGGTCCCAGGATCAGGCCGCCCACGAGCGCGTAGCGGCTGAAGTCCGTGATGCCGATCACCGGGATCGACGACAGGGTCGACAGGACGCCGGACAGGTGAGCCTGGCCCCAGACACCCACGTGGTAGAGCACGGGGGCGGCAGCCAGGCTCAGAGCCTTGGCCACGCCCAGGGACAGGATGAACAGCCCGATGTGGACGTTCACCACGAGCACCAGCACGACCAGCACGGTGTGCAAACCCGACCAGCCGGGCATCATGCCGGTCCAAAACCCCAGCAGCACCGTCAGAAAGATCAAAGGCGGCGCCACGTTCCCTCGCAACACGGCCAACAACTTGCTCACGGACCCTGGAAGCAGCATAGTTCACCTCAGTGATGAAAACCCCAAAATCAACCA
>JBDKUU010001129.1:0-9383 GCA_039679525.1 Phycisphaerales bacterium
ATCAGCCCGAGCCGGGCGATCGTATCGTGGTACTCGTCGCACGAAAGAGACGCGAATGGGCAGCCGATCACGGCGATCTACATGGCGGATCTAGAAACCGAGGAGTGACGCACCAAACCCTCAGCGGTCAATCCGCGAATGCTGGGCATCCGTCTCTCGGGTGTATGTCCGTTCTTTCGGTTCCAGCGACGCGGGGAGTTCCCATGAATTTGAAGGGTGCGTTTATCGCTTTGTGGGTACCGGCGGGGGGGAGAAGCCGGCCTCGTTGTTTTACACACCTTCGCCCTGCGAGTACCCGGGCGTCGGAGGCGTCGAAGAGCGGGGACGCTGCCCCCGGACCCCCGAGATTTACCGCTTTACGCCAGCAGCATGATAGATAAATCGGCGATCTCGCCAAGACAGTGGGATCGTCGGGATCGTCCTTACCGCCGAACCGGGCTCCGCCGGCATCATGCTATTGGCCAAAGCGAAAAATCTCCCTCACACGCCCGCCGCGGGCGTGTCCTGCCCGCCAGAAATACGCAGGACAACGAGGGGGCAGAGCCGACACGGAGCATAGACCATCCGTCGTGAGTGTACGCCATGAGTCGAGACTCATGACGAATACAGGCGAAGGATGACTCGCCTGTATTCGTCGATGAACAGCGGCCCCCTCCGCCGGGCCGGCGTCATTCGCTTCGGAGAGCGGCGATGATCTCCCGGGCGTTCTTGAGAGGGAATTTCCCCGGATCGCGGACGCCCTCGCCAGCCGCCAGGCAGCTCTCGAAGGCTTCGATGGCCTTCTCCTTCTGGCCGGTTTCCTGGTACTCGCAGCCGAGGTAGAACCAGGTCACCTCGACCCAACCCTTGAGGCCGGGAAACTCGTTGATGGCCTTCTGATAGACTTCGATGGCGTCCTGGTGTTGTCCGAGCCAGCCGTGACAATTGCCGATCATCATCAGTGCCTCCGCGCCGATGCTGAGCGTCGGGTAGGCGTCGTAGACCTGCCAATAGAGCTCCATGGCCTCGGCGTATTTCTTCTCCTTGTGGAACAGGTCCTCTGCCTGATCGAACAGGGCACGGCTGACCACGGTGGCCCCCGGCGGAATCTGGAACTCGAAGAACTCCTTCGAGACCTCGGGGTTATATGCGATTGCCTGAACATCGAACATCGGCTGGCCCGCCCACTGGAGGTTTTTCCAGAGTTTCGCCTTGAGGACCAGCTTGCTCTCGGGGTCCACGACCAGGAGAGCCGAGATGTTGGACTTCGGATGGCTGCACGTGACCACGATCTGCTGCTTGCCCGTGTCCGGGTCCGTTTCGGTGGTCTGCTGCCAGCCATGGCCGATCAGCTTGAGGGTCTCGAGCAGCTTGCCGGTCAGCCAGGGACTGAGCTTGACCGCTTCATACCAATACTGCAGGTCCTCGATCTTCGATCCGTCCAGGATGGTGACGGCGTTTTCCCTGCCGTGGTACTCGTACACGGTGTCGCCCTGGACGAAGACGGAGGTCTTTCTTTCGCACCCGCACTGGTACCGCAGCCGCAGGGGTTCCGAATTCTCAGTAGGCATGCGGACCCAGCATTCGAAGTCGACCATCTTCCCGCCGCAGAGGTTCTTGCCTGTGATCTGCACCGTCTCGATCTTCTTCATCGCGGCGATCGTCTGCTGCACCGACCAGGCCTTGTCCGTCCCGGTGCCGAAGAGGACCAGGGCCAGAAGAAGGGCCGCCGCAACCGCGCCGAATTTCACTCGTTTCCTTCTCATGATGTTTCTCCCGAATTGGAGGATCGCTGCTGCCCCGACGCCGCCGGCGTTCGCGTGGAAGGCCTCGGGGTGCTTCTCTCGCCACTGCGCAAAATCGGGTCTCGGCGGATCGCCCGGCGCCGTGCGGCGGATCGCCTGCTCCAGATCATGCTCGTCGTACTTGCGTTCCATGACTATCGCTCCCGACGGAAGCCCTCTTTCTCCAGGTGCTTCTGGATCTGCCTGCGAGCCCGGGCCAGCCGGCCCTTGACCACGTCGACCGAGACGCCCAGTGCGGCCTCGATCTCGATGTAGCTCATCCGGCTGTAGTAGTGCAGGACGACGACCTCGCGATACATGACCGGCAGGTTGTCCACGGCCTCTTTGACGGCCGCGTCGAATCCGTCGGAGCCAGGCTCAGCAGCCTGCTCGCTTGCAGCAGCATTCTGGATCGCCGCGTCGCGTCTCCTGGCTCGGGCCATGTCTTGAGCGGCGTTCCGGCAGATCGTCGTCAACCACGGCCCGAACCGGTCGAGCCGTCGCAGAGTCCGCATCTTCACGCAAGCCGTGGCGAACGCCTGCTGGGCGGCGTCTTCGGCCAGGGATCGATCCAGCAGCACCGAATACGCCACCCACACCATCAAGGCGTAGTATTGCTCGTACAGCGAGGCCAGAGCCTCGGCATCGCCGCGGCCGGCTGCCTCCACGGCGGCTCTTTCGTTGTCGCTGCAAGCTTCCAAGGTTTCGTCCATCATTGGCGTACTGACCAGTATTCGATGGATAGACGGGCCGCGGGGCCGAAAAGTGCGCGGGAGAATGCACCGGCAATCCTATTATATGTCAAAGAGCGAGTCGCCCAACTCGAAAAGCCCGTCCATCACGACGGTGTCCATACGAGTTTTCGAGCATCGGACTCCATGCGACCGATGGGCGTCCAAATCAGGACGGCGACTTGGTTCGTAGTGACGCCGTAAGGCGTTATCTTTTGTCTTCTCGTGTAAGAAGACCGAGAAGAGAAGATATGCCCTGACGGGCACACTACAAACGGGTCGCCGTCAATCCTGCGCATTCCAGGATTCTCTCAGAGACACATCATGACGCGGTCACTTCGTGGCCGCCGAGATGCGGAACTCGACGATGTCCGGGTTCCTCCTTCCATCGGTCCCCGTCACGGTTAGACGCACGTACCGTGCGGCCGTGGGTTCGAATGTGTCGACGACGGGCTCCATGGCGGTCCCGGGCGTGGAATTGCTCGTTCGGTCCACGACCTGAACGTATGCGTCCTCGGCCTGGGCTTTCACTTCCACCCTGAACCGGCAGGCCTGGTTTGCGCCGACCACTTGTGTGCGACAGACCCGGTACACGTCGCCCATGTCCACCTCCAGCCATTGCGGCAGGTCTCCCAGTCGCCAGGAGGTTTTCAGATCGGCGTCGACGGCCCGGGAGGCCGGATAGCCGGGCAGTTCCACGGAGGAGGCGATCGGCCGATTCATCGCCAGGTTCGTGTTGTCGCCGAACACGGTGATTCCGTCCATCGCAGGTCCCGCGTCATCGGCGAGGTTGCGGATCTCCACGACGTTGCGGCCCGCGGTGAAACGGGCGCTGGCGACGACGCCGCCCCAGACGTCCCAGGCTCCCGTGGGCGGGCAGGCCAGATTCGGCTCCACGACCACTCCGTTGATCGTGACCTTGACGTGCAGATCCTGGGGCGTGCCGTTGCTGTAGTGAAGCACGATGCCCTTGTCTTGCGCCATGCCCGGCGCCATGACCCAGAGAATCGCGTCGGCCCGGCTCTTGAACAGGACGTACCCGTCGCCGGAGTATCCCGCGAAAGCGGCCTCGGTTCGGGCGGCGGGAACAGCCGTCGCGTTCTCCGCCTCCAATGTCACGGGGTCGTACTCCACGAGGTAGGACATGGGGCCCCAGTCGTGGCTGTCCGGCTGATCGTTCCAAGCCGGCTCGGGCGATCCTCCTCTGCCCATGTAGTGCAGTCGATCCTCGTTCGGGCCGGAAGGTTCGACGGGGAGCCAGGCGGTGTATTCGAACGGCTCGCCTGTCACCCAGAGCCAGCCTCCCGCCGGCTCCTCGGCTCCCTCCGGCTGATAGCCTCCCAGCCACGGCCCCATGTGGAGTTCGGCGGTCAGGGCGCGCCAGCAGGCCGGGTCGTCGCCGATCAGTCCGAACACGAAATCATTCTCCTGTTGCGACGTGATGGTGGCCAGGTAGCCGCCGGCGAGCGTCGCCGCCCGTTCGGCCGAGGTCCATGAGATCCGCTCTCCCACGGGCACCCCCTGATAGGAGTGGCCGTTTCCGCCTTCGTCCACGGGCCACACGCGGGCCGTAGCGTTCGTCGGCGTCCAACTCTCGCCGGCAGACGCGACTGAGACCCCGGAGGCCCCGAAATTGATCTGCGTGTAATCCGTGGGGATGTTCGGCTCGAGAATTCCCTTGGGCAGCTCGGCGTCCCACTCGAAGTCGTACGCCGTGAACTCCGCGTGGATCTTCTGAAAACCGTTGAGGAAGCCCGGGTCCGCGTCGATCCGCATCTCAATCCCGATCGGCAGAAAGGTCTCCGGCTCGACCCATAGCGTCGCGGACATGTTCTGGATGGGGAAGAGATACTTTAGAGCGTCCAGCGTCAGGAAGGAGTGCACGTTGCTCACGGCGAATCCCTCGGCCTCGGCGCCGCCGAACTGGGAGCGGCCCAGTTGCATGTGCGGCATCGACATGATGTAGTCGACCAGGCCGGCCGGCGTGGACACCTTGAGCAGGTCGTCATAGAGGCGCCCCTGCGCAGGAAGCCTGACGTACCTTTTGCTCTTCGGGTACACGAAGATAATCTGCCCGCCTTTGAGCAGGTAGAGCCGGTGGTCGAGTTTGCCGTTCGAATCGTATTGCTCTTCCATGAACCCCATATCGGTCGAGATGTATTTCCTGACCTCGCCCCGGAAGAATGGTTTGTCCTCGCCGGGGAACCAGGCGAGGCGTTTCTCTTTGTGCATCACGGTCCGCGTCCCGCTGAGCTTCTGGGCCACATCCGCGAGGGCGACGTTGCGTCGTCCGCCGAACGGACTGAACAGCACGACCGAAGCCGCCAGAAGAACCGTGGCGGCGGCGGAATATCTCGCGATTTTGCTTCTCATGATCGTTCTCCATATCCCCTTGTGGGGTTGAGGGTCCTTGTGAGGGGATTGCGAGCCATGGGAGTCCCGCTCGCTCGCGGCCAGCTTATCCAGCCACGCCTTGCGGTCGAACTCGACTTTGCCGAGGTCGACGGCCTGGGAGAGGATTCGATCCAGGCGGTCCTCGTCGCGCTTGTCGCTCATGGCTCGATCTCCATCGATCTGCGTCGCTGCAATTGAAGGCGGATGCTCGCCCGGGCCCGCCGCAGCTTGCCGTTGACGGCTTCCTCGGAGACCCCGAGCATCCGGGCGATCTGGTCGTACCCCATCTGGTTGTAGTACCGGAGATAAATGGCGTCTCTCACGTCCGGCTCCAGCCGCCGAACAATCTCCCGCACGGCAACGACAAGGTCGCTCTCCTCGCCAATGGGGTCAGTACGGTCAACGAGGTCCCTGCGCTCCCCGATCTCCGCATGCTTCTCGCAGGCTCGGGCCCGAGCCTTGGCCATGTCGCTGGCGACGTTCCGGCAGATCGCCGCCAGCCAACCGGCGAATTGCTCCGGCTTCTTGAGCTTCGCGATGTCGCGATAGGCGGCCAGCAGCGTCTCCTGGGCGGCGTCCTGGGCGAGATGCCGCTCGGCGAGTCGAGAGTATGCAATTGCCACCAGAGCCGGATAGTGGCGTTCACACAGCCGGCTGAAGCTCTCGGCGTCGCCCCGGAGGGCGGCGGCCACCAGGTTGGCATCGGCGTCGTCAGTCACATTTCTACAGATAAGTCCGTTCCCGCCGGCCGGAGCGGGCGCGGAAAATGGGTGAAAAAAAAGAAACCTGGCGCTCGATCGCTGGGCTTCTCTATCAGCATACCGTGAATGTGGATCGTGTGTACAATGAATCAGGACGTCGTCGGCGGGATCAGGGCCTGATAGTCTTGCGGGATGGGGGGCAGGAACAGGCTTTCGTCGATCTGCACATCGTACTCCCACCGGTCGTCGACCTCGCGGAGCGTCATCTCGCGGTAGCCACCGCCACCAGCGAAGGGTAGTACCGCCGGCACAGGTGCTCGAAACTCTCCGGGTCCGCCTGCAAGGCCTGCCGGACAAGGATGTCGTCCTCGGCGTTCGTCATGCGTCCATCGTCACCTTTTCGGAGCTGCTCCGTACGTTCACCATTATGTCCTGATCCGCGCGGAAAAATCGGCGCAAAATCTGAGAAACTCCAATGGAAAAGCCCTGGGGAGTGCGTCCGGAATCGGGTGGCGGCGGAGGCACCTGAGTTCCTGGGGGCCCGCCCCCAGGCCCCCGGCATTTTTCGCATTGGGCCAGCAGCATGATAGCCTCGGAGATCTGCTGCGATGATGGTTGTTCCGCGAAGGTCCCCGTGCGTCTTCTTGCTGCCCGATTCTCATCACGCGCAACGATCACGCCCGGCTTTGCACTCTATTCTCATGCTGCTGGCGTAAAGCGCAAAATGCCAGGGTTTCAGGGGCAGAGCCCTCGTTGTTCTACACATCTTCGGCCTGTCGAGATTCGGGGCGTTGAAAGCGTCCAAGAGCGGGGGCGCTGCCCCCGGACCCCCGAGATTTTGCGCTTTGGGCCAGAGGCATGATAGACAAGACGGCGATTTCGCCGAGACGGCAGGATCGTCCAAACCGCCGAACCGGGCTCTGCCGGCATCATGTTTCTGGCCAAAGCGAAAAATCTCCCTCACACGCCCGCCGCGGGCGTGTTCTGCCTGCGAAAGATGTGTAGAACAACGAGGGCAAAGCCCCTGAGAGGAACGATCCGCCACCCTACGCCGGTGTCATCCCCTTTCCTGATAACTGTCCCCAGAAAAGCGGCTTGATGAATCGCGACGAAGTGGTTGGCGGTTCCGGCAGGTCGGGCAAGTGCGGCGAGGTCGGGATGAGTCGGACAGTTGTGCCGGTCCACACATCGAGAGACACAGGAGAGATCAGGTATAGAAGTGGCGCCTGTCCCTAGTATCCAAGTGGGTATGGGATTCCGCGCTGGATTTGGCCGGGCGGGTGTGTTATTGTCGGCGGTTGTTGTGTGATGCGCGGAGTCTTCCAATTGTCTTGGCAGGAGCGTCACATGGATAGACTGTAGGAGAGCGGCCCATGGGGTGTGTCAATCATCTGAATCCTGTCGGACGATTCCGTCTGTTGCTCCTTGCCGTGGTTGGGGGTTCGCTGTTGGCGGCTACGACAGGTTGGGCCGTGACGTCTGCTGAGGCCGACGCCGCGTTCAAGGCGTTGAATACGGTCTACTGGGATTCCTCGACGAAGTTCTTCCGCAGGGAAGAGCAGGGGGCGAAGAAGGCCGACTTCTGGTTCTCGGCCCAACTCTGGGACACGGTGATGGATCAGTATGACCGCACGGGCGGCGCGGAGGTCAAGCGTCAGATCAACGACCTCTATGACGGCTTCATTGCGGAATACCCGGACTGGACCAGCAACAAGTACAACGACGACATCATGTGGTGGGCCATCGCCTGCACGCGGGCTTATGCGATCACCCAGGATGAACGCTTCCTGAAGAAGGCGAAGGGCAGTTTCGACTTTGTCTATGACAATTTCCTGGACGATAGGATGGGCGGCGGTCTCTACTGGATCAACGAGCGGACGTCCAAGAACAGTTGTATCAACAGTCCCGCCGTCATCGCCGCAGTCCGGCTCTCCGTATTGCTGAAGGATGCCTCGTACCTGGAAAAGGCGAAAGGCCTCTACGATTGGCAAAAGAAGACGTTGACCGATGAAAATGGCAAGGTCTTCGACAGCATTCGCTACGACAAGGAGCGCCAAGCCACCCGAATCGCGAGGTTTTCGCTGACCTACAATCAGGGCACGTTCATCGGGGCCGCTGTGCTTCTCCATCAGCAAACCAAGGACCCGACCTACCTTGACGATGCGATCAAGACGGCCCAGTGGACCCAGGCCAACCTCTGCGTCACGGATCGGCGCATTCTGAAAAGCGAAGGCCAGGGCGACGGCGGCGCATTCAAGGGGATCTTCGTTCGCTACATGAAGCTACTGATCCGTGACGGCGGCCGCAGCGAGTTTCTGCCCTGGATGAAGGCCAACGCCGACTCCGCATGGCAGAATCGTCGGCCCGCTGACACCATCATGGGTGATGATTGGACCCGGCCTGCGGGAGCCAGTATTCAAAGCCAGACGGCCACCAGCGCCGTAGCGGCCATTCTCTGTTTTGCAGACGACGACCGTAAACCGTAGGGCAGGTCAGTGGCCCCAGATTCCATTCACGTTACTCAAAAGCGGATTCCAGCTTTTCGAGCATCTCTTTTTCTGGTTTCGAGATCTTGTTGCCCAGGCCCAGGAAGCCGCCTGTCGCCTCGGCGACCTGCCTGGCGTGGCCGATGAGATCCTTCTTCAGTGCGGCTTTTTGATGCGTGCTCAGTTTTTCGCAAAGGCCTTTCATGTAGTGCTTCCAGGCATCGAAGAGTTTTGAACTGGGTTTACGCTCCATCCATTGCTGCAACAAACTGAAATCGGGGCTATCCTTTGAAACGAAGGATTCGCCTGCGGCTTCGAGCACCGCCGCTTTCTCTTTCTCATCGATCTTGCCGTCGGCCCAGGCCACTGCGATCAGCGGAACCATCGCCAACGACGCTACGATCTCCGGCCTTACGTCGAGTTCGACGAGCTTCTGCAGAACATCGTCATCCGTAATGCCGGAGACTTGTGCGAGAGCCTCCTTGGTCTCTTTCATCTTTTCGAGGCGATGGAGTCTCTCAATCAGAATCTTGTCCTGTTCGAGAAAGAACAGGTCCTCTAAGGATTTGCCCCGCGTGTCCTGGAAAGGGTTGACGTAATCCATAGTGCTCCTGGTCATCCGCAAGTCATTCACCAGAGTTTCCCCGCTGGCTTCCGGGCTACGACCGTTGTCAGCCATCGTGCGTAACATAACTGCCCCAAACCGACCTGTCGAGAGTTTTCGTCGGGGACGAGCCGGGGACAGTCCTTAGCGCGCAGCGGAGATGTCTTTCTCTGTGCTGCAAAGCCACCATGCCACAAAGAGGGATGGGGTAACGAGGGCCTCCCCAACTTCGTGGCTTTGTGGCTCCGTGTGAGAATCACGCATGGCGGATTCCGGGGCGCCATACGCAATTCTCCCACTGTCTGGGTCTCCGACCTGTCGCTTGGAGCGCCATGCTGGAGGCCCAAAGCGGTAGACTTTCCCTGCACGACCGCCTCGGGCGTACCTTCCCAGCGATGGTGAGGGGGGAATAGTGTCAGACCTACACATGTCACTTGCGTGCCAGGGCGACGCATGCGTTACGCGTCGCCCCTACGAAAGACCGCCTGGATGTGACCAATTCTTTCGGCACACGGCTGGCCTCTCTCGATGGAAAATATGCAGGGCGGACTGATCCGGAATTCGCCGCTGCACGGCGAAAGTTTTTCGCATTGGAGCCACCAGCATAAGGCGTGCTGCGCACACCCTCGGTAATCGGACCTAATCGCGGGACACTATACATATCTTTCAGTGACTCATCCTGGGCAGGCCGAACGGGGAATGGG
>JBDKUU010001130.1:0-1669 GCA_039679525.1 Phycisphaerales bacterium
GTGAGGTTCTCCACGCAACCTTCGATCCACCAGCCGTCCAGAATGCTGAAGGAAGGCACGCCGTTGAGCGCGGCCTTCATGCCGCTGGTGCCCGAGGCCTCGTGGGGCAGTTGCGGCGTGTTCAGCCAGACGTCGACGCCGGGAATCATGATCTTGGCCACGTCGATGTCGTAGTTGGGCAGATAGACGATCTTGATCTTTTTGCCGAGTTCCTCGCGGGCTTCGAAGACCTTCTTGATGAGGGCCTTGCCGGGGAAGTCCTGGGGATGCGCCTTGCCGGCGTAGACGATCTGGAACGCACCGGCGGTCGCCGCGATTTTCTTGAGCCGGTCCAAGTCCCGAAGGAGCAGGTCGGCTCGCTTGTAGGCGGTGGCCCGACGGCCGAAGCCGATCGTGAACACACGCGGATCGAGCTTGACCTTCTGCGTCTTGGCGACGTAGGCGATCAGTTTCTCCTTGCACTTCATGTGCGCGTCCCAGACGGCGTCCGTCGGAATGCTCAAGCCGTATCGAATGCTCAGATTGTCCTCGCGCCAAGCAGGGATGTAGCGGTCCAGCAGCTTTTGGAACGGCTGCGAGACCCACGTGGCGGCGTGGACGCCATTGGTGATCGCATCGATCTGGTATTTGTCGAACATCGCCTGCGACACTTCTCCGTGCTTCTTGGAGACGCCGTTGACGTAGTTGCTGAAATTCAGGGCCAGGTGGGTCATGTTCAGCGTGTCTTTGTCGCCGCTGAGTTGTCCCTCGATATCCCAGATCTTGTGCTTGCCGAGGACCTTCCGCACCATGTCCATGCCGAACCGATCGTGGCCGGCCGCCACCGGCGTGTGCGTCGTGAACACGCAGTGGTTCCGTACGGCCTGGATGTGCTGCGGCTTGATGCTCCGGCTGCCGGCGCGATCCAGCTCTTCATCGAGCAGCTCGACGACCAGGAACGCCGCGTGGCCTTCGTTCATGTGGAAACGGTCGATGCTGTCGTAGCCGAGGGCGCGGAGCATACGGACGCCGCCGACGCCGAGGATGTACTCCTGGCAAAGGCGATAGTGGGAGTCGCCGCCGTAGAGATACTGGGTCAGTTCGCGGTCCTGTTTGTCGTTCCCGGCCATGTCGGCGTCCAGGTAGATCACCGGAACCGCGCCTCCGGTAACGCCCATGACGTCGTATTGCCAGGCCCGGATCTTGACCTCGCGTTTCTCGATGACGACCGTAACGCGGGGAGCGAGCGGCTTGAGGCGGTCGGCCACGTTCCACGACTCCGGCGTCTCAATCTGGTTTCCCTCGGCGTCGATCTCCTGGTGAAAGTATCCTTTGCGAGGCAGCAATGTGACCGCGACCATGGGCACTTTCATATCGGCTGCAGCACGAATCGTGTCGCCCGCCAGGATGCCGAGCCCTCCGCTGTAGGTCGGGATGTCCGATCGGAGTCCGATCTCCATGGAGAAGTAGGCAACCGAAGTTCTATGGAAGGCAGTTCCCGGCTGTTTGGTCATAAAGCAAAACTCCCTGTCTATCCTTGCGATCGCGAATCCGCACTGCGCCGCCGGCGACGAGTTGTCCATTCTCAAGATCCGCAGCTCAGTCTTTTTTCATCCCTGCATGGCGGGCCTCGACACCGGCAAAGGCCGCCGTTCACTATAAAGAAGCGTTCTGCTTACCCTGTTTTGCC
>JBDKUU010001131.1:0-2158 GCA_039679525.1 Phycisphaerales bacterium
GGACTCTGGACCATCTATGCGACGACCTGCCGGGAGTGCCCTGCGGGGTGCGGCATGCACGTGCGGTGTCAAGACGGTCGAGTGGTCAAGTGCGAAGGGAATCCCGATCATCCCGTGAGCCGCGGAGGTCTGTGTCCTCGAGGGCAGTCGGCGCCGCAGGGCCTGTACGACCCGGACCGCATCCGAAGTCCCTTGCGAAAGGCAGACGCCGAAACGGCTCGGAGCGAAGGAGGGGACGATACCCGTTCTCTCTTCGTCCGATCTCACTTCCCCTCCTTCGTATCAGCGACCTGGGACGATGCGATGCGTGAGACGTCGACCGCCCTGGCCAACGCGAAACGCCTGTTCCTCATCAGCGACCTGCAGACGGGCGCCCTGGCGGAGGCGATGCGTCAGTTCCACGCTGCGGCGGGGCTGCCTGGGGAGGTCGTATTCCATGAGGCGTTTGCCGGCGACGCGTTGCGTGCGGCCAACGTGAGGTTCTCAGGGCAAGCCGGCCCGCAAGCCGGGCAGCCGGCGTGGGGACTGATTCCTCGCTATCATCTTCAGGAGTGCGACCTCATCCTGAGCTTCGGCGCCGACTTCCTCGAGAACTGGATCTCGAACGTGGAATTCGCCTGGCAGTTCGCGCAGATGCATCACAGACCGCCGGACTACCGCGGCGAGATGATCTACGTCGGCCCGCGGTTGTCCATGACCGCCGCCAACGCCGATGTTTTCGTCCAGATCCCGGCGGGTCAGGAGTCCCGCGTGGCTCTGGCGATCCTGCGCGAGGCGACAGGCCAGGGCAACGAGACCGGACCCATCCAGGGAGTCTCTCCGGAAACCATTCGACAAATCGCCCGCCGGTTCACCCAGGCGAAGAACAGTGTCGCCCTGGGCGGTCCGATCGCAGCGACGGGTCCGGCTGCCGAAAGACTGGCAGCCGCGGTCATGTCGCTCAACCAGGCCGTCGGCAGAATCGGTACGACCATCGACTTCTCGCGGACGCATGCGCTAAGCTCGACGATTCCGGCGTCGCAGTTGGTCGAGATGCTCGCCAGCCTCGGGCAGGACGACCTTGTGATTCTGCACGAGACGAACCCGGCGTACAGTCTCCCCCAGATTCGCGAATACCTGAAGCGAGCGGGTCGGGTCATCTATTTGGGCACGATGATGAATGAAACGGCCGCGACGGCGGACTGGCTCTTGCCGGTGCTTTCTCCGCTGGAGGCCTGGGGCGACTACGAGCCGTGGAGCGGCGTCCATTGCCTGATGCAGCCGGCGATGGGTCCGTTGTACAACGTGCGGCACAGCGGCGACATTTTCCTGTCGTTGGCTTCCATGCTCGGTCGGCCGTTGGCGGCGGAGGGGCAGCAGGCCGCTACGTTCCGCGACTGGCTGAAGCTGCAATGGCGTCGGTGGCACCAGGAGCTTGCGCCCAACATGCAGTTCGACGCCTTCTGGCAGCAGTCTCTCCAGAGAGGAGGAGCATTCGCGGAGGACGCCGGCGGGCAGAAAGCAGCAGGCTCGCCGGGGCCGGCGGCGGCCACGAGCCCGCCGCCTGGATCGGAATCCGAGGTTCCTAGCGAAGAGCCCCCGTCTGAGGGTGTTCAACTCTGGCTCTGGCCGTCCATCCTGCTCTTCGACGGTCGACTGGCCAATCGAGGCTGGCTTCAGGAGGTTCCCCAGCGGATGAGCACGCTGACATGGCAAAGCTGGGCGGACATCTCGCCGGCGACCGCCGATGACCTGAAGGTCGCCGACGGCGATATCATCGAGATCTCCAATCGCGCCGGCACGGTGCGGGCGCCCGTGCGGGTCACGGCGGAGATGGCCGATCGGGCCGTAGCCATGGCCTTTGGGCAGGGACATACAGCCCTCGGCACGCTTGCCGCCCAGCGGGGCGCCAACGCGTTCGATCTGTTGACGCCCGGCGCGGGCGAATCGCTGTTTGGAACGGTCGAGCTGCGAAAAACGCGGGACACGGCTCGTCTGATCAACCTGTCGGCAAGCCAGTCACAGTATGGACGCGACATCGTGCGATGGATTACCCAAGGCGAAGCCGCCGACGTGAACCCGCAGCAGGTCGAGGAAATCACCTGGCCGGGGCCGGCCGGATACATTCCATCACGCGATCTCTACTCGCCTCACTACTACCCCGAACATCGCTGGGCGA
>JBDKUU010001132.1:0-1941 GCA_039679525.1 Phycisphaerales bacterium
GTGGTCGCCCCCGACGGCTCGGTCCTGGTCACGACCTCGCCCGCGATCTGCCTGGATTCCTTCGAACCCATCCTGATGGACATGGTCAAAGAGGTCTTTGGCGACTTCGCCAGTTGGCGGCACAAGAAGGATGAGAACGACCGCCTGCGTGAGGCGAACTTCAAGAAGATGGCCGAGCCGGGCGTCTACGACTCGCAACTGGAGTACATCCGCAAGCGGCTGACCGCCGAGCCCATTTATCAGACGTTCTTCGTGCTGGATCCCGATACCGGCCGGCAGAAGTTCGTGACGCCCATCGTGTACGCCGAGAGCATGAATGGGACCGGCGCCCCGGCGATCGTGACGGCCGACGGCAGGGTCGTCGTGAAGTATCAGGCGTTGCTGCGAAGCCGGTACGAGCACTACTCGCCGTTTCTCAATGTCGGCTATCTCGACACCGGGACCGGTCACATCACGCCGATCATGGACCAGTCGCGGACCTACGGCTGGTACGACAGCCTGCTCCTGGTCCACGACGAGCAAAGCCAGCTCTCGGCCGCCGGGCGGGTCCTCATCAACACCCACCAGGACAACGTCAACGGGATGGACCTGGACACGCTGGAGGGTTACGGCCAGCCGTTCTGCCGAGGAGTGCACGAGCCCCAGCCGGGCGAAGCGGTCGGGATCTGGGCGACGATCTTCCGCGGCCAGTCCCTGCCCGTCGGCAAGGAATGGCTTGCCCGCGGGACCGCCGTCTATGGTGGCGGGTCCGTGATCGACACCGCCGTCTCGATCGCGGGCGACAGCTTCTACTTCATTCCGACCCATGAGATCAATGCCGGCTGTGCGGTGATCGCCTGCAGGATGTCGCCGAACGGCACGGCCGGCCAGGAGCCAAAGCCGGTTTCAGCCAAGCTCACAGATGAAGAGTGGGCCAGAGTGCAGGAGCTGCCGTGGGATTGGGACACCCTGCAATTCGACAGGCTCAATCACGTGCTCGCAGCTCTGCCGGGCAAGGTCGCAGGCACGATCCAACGGCCGCTGACGGATCAGGCGGCCGAGCGAGTCGGTCGGATTCCGGACGGCGAACTTGACCGGTTCGTCTGGGACACACGGGTCGTTCAGTCGCCTGGAAGGTCCGAGAATGCCGACTTGCGAGCCATGCTCGCGTCACAGGTGTGGGAACTGATCTCGCAGCCGTGGCAGCCGCTGATCTTCCCGCCGGGCAAGCATCCTCGGGAGGCCTATCGCATCTTCGCCGATCCGACGGAGACGTTGTTCACCCTGGCCCTGGCCTATCCGCACGTCGATTCGGACTTGCAAGCAGGGATTCGTCGTTACGTGGAGCAGTTGGGTCTCGCGGGCGACCCGCCGGACACCCCCCCGGTCGGCGCCGTCCGGTCCTATTACGACATTCAGCCGGACAAGCTCTTCCGCCTGACGGACGACATTGCCCGCAGCGAGATGGCTCGCCTGTATCCCCTGTGGCTCTGGGCCCATGCGACGAACGACTGGTCGGGCATCGAAAAGGGCTGGCCGCGATTGAAGACGTTGGCGGATCAGCCGGGCAACAAGATGGAGGAGGACTGCCGAAACGGGTACATCGCCGGCCTGATCGCTTACTGCCGGATGGCCGAGCACATGAAGGACCAGGACGCCGTCGCCCAGGGTCTGGCCGCGACGCGAAAGGCCTTGCGAGAGCGGCTGAGCTATGAATTCGCGTACACCCGCGGCGGCGTCATCGCGGCAGCGCCGGTCTCGCGGAGCATCTTCGCCCGCTGGCGGCGCCTGACGCCCGAAGTCGGCCGGTTCCTGGCTCACTACGCGGGGCCGACCCACGAGCATCTAATGAATGTGTACGTGGACTATCACCGGCCCACCTGGTCCCTGGCCTGGGGCGTCGAGGCGATGTGGCGGAACGAATCGCCGTTTGCCCTCCCGACCATGTCGGCCGAGATCTTC
>JBDKUU010001133.1:0-9630 GCA_039679525.1 Phycisphaerales bacterium
AGCCACGTAGGGTGGGCTCTTACCCCACGCGTCAAAAACGCGCCGACGACGCAACGCGTGGGCTAAGAGCCCACCCTACGTTGTCCACATTGTCGGCCTCGCATATCCTGGCCTGCGATCCGTCGCCGTGGCGCGATGCTTACGCTCTCGCAAGCATGCTGTCGCGCCCCCTCGTCCGCGGAGAACAGTCTGTCCACGGCGAAGGCATCTCCTCGAGCAGCTCATAGTCCGCGTCCTGATTCGGTCCGTAGGCCGTGCCGCCTGCGGCATTTTCTGAGCCTGAATCGGGGAAATGCTCACCCGTTGGAAGATGTCCCTCGGCGGCGTGCGAGTATCCTGAAATCGCGTGCCAAGGAGATGAACGAGGAATCGTTCAAAGACGCGAAAAGGAGATGACTATGTCTGTTCGGCGTGTCTGGAGGGTGGGAATGCTCGTGCTCGCGGCGGTTCTCTTCACGGCGACGCATCTGCCGGCGGCCGAGGGCTCGAATCCGCCGGAACCGCCTCTGCCGTACGACGGCGCAGCGAACGTGGATCCTCAGGGCCTTGTCCTCTCCTGGCCGGCCGTCTCCGGCGCCCGGTCTTACGACGTCTATCTCGGAACGAGCAGCAACGATCTCGTCCTGCAGGGGAATGTGAGCCAGACCCAATACGTCCCCACGGCTGCTTTGGCTGCGGGCAGATGCTACTATTGGCAGGTGTACGCGCGTGCGACGGGCATGCACGTGACTCCGGGGCCGACGTGGAGATTCGCCGCGGCGGCGCCGCAGCCGAAGGACGCCGGGCTTCTTGCGTGGTACACCTTCGATGAGGCTCTCGGCGGCGTCTCGCGAGATCTCTCAGGCAAGGGGTTCGACGCCCAGGTTGAGCAGATGACATGGGGCGCTGCGGGGACGCCGGGCGTGGACGGGGCCTCGGTCCGATCCAATGGCTCGGGCTGGGCGCATTTCCAGATCCCGACCCGTCCCCAATCGGCCGACAGCCTGACGCTTGCCGGCTGGTTCTTCGTCCGCGAGCAGGAGGAGCCCGCCGCGATGTGGTCTCTGGGAAACGGGCAGGGGAGCTACGTGAGCTTCGTAGTCCAGCCGCCCGATCGCGGCGGACCGATCGTGGAGACCCTCGGCGTGGCGCTGAGCAACCCCGTCAGGAGTCAGGTGAAGGACCCGTTGCCCGTCGATCACTGGACGCATCTGGCTTTCGTGATGGACGGGCCCGGCCGGCAAATCACTGTCTACGAGGACGGCGCCGTCGTGTGGACCGTCAAGGGATTGACCGATCTGACGAGCGTGCTTCAACAGGCCCACGAAGTCTTCGTGGGGACCTCCTTCGTGCTGGATTCGTGCCTGAAGGGAGGCGCCGACGAGGTTCGACTCTACAGCCGGGCTCTCGATGTCGCCGGCGTGGCGCGAGCCATGTTCGGGCATCCGGAGGGCCCGTACGAGCCCAGTCCGCGTCACTGGGCCCAGGCGCACGTCAGCGGCTCGAACGCTCTGCGGTGGCAGCCGGCCGACTCCGCGACCGCGTACAACCTGTACACAGGGACTTCGCCGGACCGTCTGAGCCTCGCGGCCGGCGGTCTGACAAAGACCGAGCACACGCTCAAGCAGCCGCCCGCGAGCGGGCAGACCCTCTACTGGCGAGTCGAGGCGGCGCGGGCCGACGGCTTCGTCACGGGCCCCCTCTGGCAGTACTCCGTCACGGGATCGTCGCTGGCCAACCTCGACGAGGACGATCCGGCCTGGTGGACGGACTTCGGCAAGTACTACAGGCAGATCGCCCCGGACGTTTCGCTCACGGATGTCGACGGCTTGGGCCACCGGCTCCGTGACTACCGGGGCAGGCAGTTGCTCGTGGTCGTCTGGGCGCCCTGGTGTTCCGTATGTCGAACCGAACTGACGCGTCTGGCCGGTCTGGTGGAATCGATGGGCGAGGATCGACTGGCGATCCTGACCCTCACAGATGAAGCCAACAGGGCCTCTCTCATGACTTTTCTCCCCGCTCATCCGGAGGTCACGCTGCCTGTGTGCGTGACGAAGTTCGCTTCGCTGCCGGCTCCGTTCGGTTCGGTCTCTCACTTGCCGACGTGTTTCTATATTGCCCCGGACGGCCTGATCAAGCTGGCCACCGTGGGGGGCGTTCCTTTGGCATCCATGGAGGAGATCCTCAACGCCGCCTGGCCTCCGCAGTGACGTCCCCGCGAAGGGAATCCTGTGCCTCGAAATACGATTGCGGGGTGTCGCGCGTCGCAATGTGGCGAATGCCCGCCGGGTCTTGTGCGACGGACAAGCTGGGGGAGCGTCTGTCGACTCGCACGTCCTTGACTGGTCTTCTCATCCTCGCGGCATGTTTTTGCAGGAACTTGAATCGGGGGGTTGACAAATTGCGCGAGAGATGAGAAACTACGCCGCTTGGACAGTGTCGGTCTGGCTATTGTGAATTGAGAAGACGCCTCGTCGGCCGGCACGCTGTGAACCGCGGGACATTCGGGACCGTATCAGGTCGACGAATCGCCCGGCGGTAGTCCGGCCGGATTCGCGGTGAATCCGGCGCAGGCGTCACGAAGGTGGCGCCTGCGAGAGGGATTATTGGTCGAGGCAATTAGGAGGCCGAAAATGGCAAAGAATTCGAAGAAGAGTGTTCCCTCCACAAGCTGTGGATGCTCCACGGGATGTGCTTCGGGAACCGCGGTCGCCACCGCGCCGCGTCCGACCACCACGACGACTCCGAGCGTCAAGGGTGCGACGCCCAGCTACGAGCAGATCGCCCAGCGCGCCGAGGAAATCTGGAAGAAGAAGGGCTGCCTGCCCGGCCAGGACGAGCAGAATTGGCTCGAGGCCGAGAGACAACTGAAGGCCGAGATTTCGCGCAAGTAATCCGGCTTGTCGACTCCATAAGCGACGATTTCAGCGGTTTGGGCGGGCGACTGTCCTGATTGCTGCCTTTGAGATGTGTACACCTTCACGGCTGCATACAGTCTTTGTATGCGCATTCGGGGGCTGAGCGAAGGATAGGGGACGACGTAAAGCGGCAGAGGGCGACGAAGCTGCCCCGGGTCTTTGACCCTGCCTGTCGGGCTCCTTTCCGGCGTCTCACGGCGTCACTGCGCACGAAGTCGGCGGGCTGTAAGCCGCCTTGCGAGACCAAAAGATACTCTTGCCGACAAAGAGTGTTGACATTATCGGTCTGCCTCCATAGAATGGATGAAGTGGGACGCCGATGCCTTGGCATTGGGGCATAACGGAGGGGCGTCCTGGTGTAGAAGCGAACCGGTATCCGTTCTGTGTTGGAGGAGGAGTATGGAGAGAATGGCAAGGCACAATTCTATCTTCGCAGCAGTGGCCTGCGCAGCGGTCGCTCTGATTCTGGCGGCTGCGCCGGCGCAAGCGAACATCACGTGGGAATGGAGCTTTCAGTCGGAGGCCGGGACTTTTGTGACGAACGGCGATCTGATCGGCGGGCTCGCCCCGGCGGGCAGCTACACTCTGGACCCCACCACATTCACCGTGCTCACGTCTTCCGTCCCTTCGCTTCTGGGCGCGGGATATACGGAAACGTACTCGCCACAGGGCCTTGTGTGGGATGGTTCCGCGGTGACGCAACTGTGGCGAGACGGCGGCACGTACACGAACGGGGCGAATCTCTTCCACGTGGATTACTGGTACGCTCTCGGTCTTCCGGACGCCATGCTGTATGACAATACATCGCCCGGAGACTACTTCATCGCCCTTGAGGGGCCGCTGACGCTGCGTCCTCAGTCCGCCGTGCTGGTTCCTGTGCCGGGAAGCATCTGCCTGGTTGCGGCGGGGCTGCTGTCGCTCCGAAGACTCAGGCGGCGATAAGGTCAATCTGATGCCGCTATTCAGGTGAGTCCGCCAGGTGCGCCGTGAGTCTGCGCGGAACGACTTAACGGATGCCGTGATCGCCTCGCCTGGGGACTGCCGTTAGCCTCTCCAGGGTGGTGATGTTGGTCATTGCGTCATCGAAGCTGCCGCCGCAGAGTTCTGGCGTGGGCGGCCATGCGAGGCAGAACGAGGGGCGACTGCGCCGGCCGAACAGCCTGCACAGATTGTCCGCCGTCAGATTGGCGCATCGCACGCCCGCGGGTTTGCCTTCAGGCATGTTGGGAATTGCGCCGGCGATCGAAGGCGCGATACAGCAGGCGCCGCACTTGTTGCAGTTCATGGGCATCGATCCGTTATCGCGACGGGCTGCCGCAACCTCCGCCTTTGGACGTCGCCACACGCTGGCCCCGCGGTACGACCTGAACGAGGATCGTCCCGGTGTCGCTCAGCGGCTTGCCGGAGCGAGGGTCGTCGGTGATTCGTACGACGATCGCCGTGGTCATGATCTGCCTGGGCGTCCAGAAGATCGTGTAGGCGCCGACGTTCGGCTTGTTGACGAGTTTCACGCCTTCGGGGCCGCTGACGATCTCGACCTTGGCCGGGTCGCCGTTCGGATCGTACCAGGTCCGCGTGTGGATGAGTTCCTTGCCCAATTCGACCCGCGCCCAGCCGAGGAGTCTGCCCACGACCATGTTCGGGTCCACTTTGAAGGGGCAATCCTCGATTCGCGGGCAGTTCGGCTGCGGGGCAGGGGCGTTGCCGCCCACCAGTAAAGGAAACAGGATCGCCAAGCCGAGTATCCACCGCATAACCATAGAATACCGCGTTTCCCATGCTCTGTAAAGCGGGACGTGAGTTGATGAGGCTCGCGAGATGCAAGACCACTTCTGCTGTTTCATTGACGCGGGGTGTTCCGACGAATTCGAAGGGTGCGTTTATCGCTTTGCGGGCGCCGGCGGAGAGGGGCGCTGCGCCGAACGTGAGACGCCAAGCGAAGTACGCAAAGCGTAAGGCGAGGAACTCTGACACTTGCCGCTTAGCGTAAGATGCCTTCCTGCAGCCTTGCCACCTCCTGGCGGCGGATTCCGGATAAGTCCGTTTCTTCCTCTGTCCTTCGGGGGAAACCAGCCGTGCGCCGTCAGTAGTTACGGCATACTCGCGGCCTCGCTGATCGCCTCGCCGGCCAGCGTGATGTCTTCTCCCATGCCCCGAATCGTATTGCAGCCTGCGAATGCCAGGATCATACCGGAGAGGATAATCCCAAGGAGTATCCGTCTAATCATCTTTCCACTTCTCCTAATACTTCGCCACAGTCATCGTTGCCGGTATATCGGCACGAAGGCGGCGGCGGCAATAGTGAGAAAGGTCGAGCATGCTTCAGTGCGGGCAAGGGACTTTGCGGCCTGTCAGCACCAGACCCGCAGGGCCTGCGGCAGAACCTTGAATTCGAAGCTCGTGCCCTTGCGGTAGATGTTGCCGTCGACCTGGGCGTACCGCTCCCGCTGGGTGGTGATCCGGATCTCGCGGGCCTTGCGGTAGATGCCCATCCGGTTCTCTTTGAGGAAGGCGTTGGCCATGCCCCCGACGATCTCGGCCCAGCCGGAATTGATGGCCAGCAGGTGCAGGTGGCCGTCGTCGAAGACCGCATTCGGCACGATCTTCATCTTGTACCCATAATAGGGGATTTTCGTGACGATGGCCGTGACGGCGTTGGGCACCGCGAGCTCTTCCCCGTCGAGCAGGATGGACATGTCGGTCCGCTCGAGATCCGTGAAGAACGAGCCGAACGCCGCGATGGCGTAGGCCTGCGGGCCGTGGATGCCGCTGTCTCGCAGGGACTCCCGGCGGTGGAGGATGTCGGCCTCAAGCCCGATGCTGGTCATGAAGCCTTTGCGTACGCCGTCGCACAGGATCAGATCGTAGAGCCGCAGGCGGCCCTCCTTGATCCGTTTGGCGATTCGGGTGAGCTGGGGCGGCAGGTCCAGAGCGTACCGCATGGCGCATCCCGAGCCGAACGGCAGGTAAGAAAAAGTCGTCCGGCTGTCCAGGGCGTTGATTGCGTCCGAGAACGAGCCGTCGCCGCCGGCCACGATCAGGACGTCGACCTCCTTCGCCAGCTCGGCCGCGCACTGCATGAACTCCTCGCGGGACGTGGTCTCCAGGCCGCGGATGTCGCAGTCGCCCAGGACCTCCTGGACCGCGTGCAGCAGTTGGACCTTGCGATGGGTGTTGGTCGGGCCTGCCTTTGGATTGACGATCATCCCGAATTTCACGCGTTCGTTTGCTCCATGAAAGCGACCATCTTCACCATGTCCCCGAGCCGATCCCATCACACCGGCGGGGCGTGTCTCCCCGAACCTGTCCTGAAGAATTATATCCGCCTGTCCGGCCGACGACAAGCGTCCCCGCGTCGTCGCCTTCGAAAAGGGGACATTCTACTTTTTCTCACCAAGCCATGGCGTCGACCTGTGCCGTCGAAAAAGTAGAATGTCCCCCTTTTCTTCGTATAATCGGGAAACCTCGGCGGATGGGCCGGGGCGATGGACGAACCCGGAGAACTGGTGTGGAACGACAAGACGTGCGGATCGAGAGCGTAGGAAAACAGGGCGGGAGGATCGTCATCCTCGGCGCCGGACCTGCCGGCCTGGGCGCCGCCTGGCGGCTCCGGGAGCTCGGTCATGCCGATTGGGAGCTGTTCGAGAAGGAACCCCGCGTCGGCGGCCTGGCGTCTTCGCACGTCGACGACTGCGGCTTCACCTGGGATCTCGGCGGCCACGTGGTCTTCTCACATTACCCGTACTTTGACCGGGCGCTGGACTCCGTGCTGGAAAACCAGTGGATCGAGCACGTGCGGGAGGCCTGGATCTGGATGCGCGGGCGGTTCATTCCGTACCCTCTGCAGAACAACATTCGTCATCTGCCGACGCAGGAGCTCCTGGAATGTCTGGAGGGGCTCCTCGACGCGAGGGATCGGGCGGCCTCGACGCCGGCCACGTTCGCCGACTGGATCGAGCACAGCTTCGGCCCGGGCCTGGCCCGCGTCTTCATGACTCCGTACAACCGCAAGGTCTGGGCCGCCGAGCCGGCGGAGCTGGGAACGCAGTGGGTGGGGGACCGCGTGGCGACTGTCGATTTCAAACGCGTCCTGGGCAATGTGATCGAGGGCCGGGACGATCTTGGCTGGGGGCCCAACGCCACGTTCCGCTTCCCCCTTCACGGCGGAACCGGGCGGATCTGGCAGGCCGTGGCCGAGCGGCTCCCGTCGGAGCGGCTGCACCTGGGCGCAGAAGCGGTCGAGATCGACGCGGCGGCCAAGACCGTCCGCCTGTCCGACGGCCGTACGGTCGAATACGACTGGCTCATCACGACGATGCCGCTGGACCTTTTGCTGCGGAGGATCTCAGATTTGAGATTTGAAATCTCAGATCTCAAATTTCCGCTCTCCGCTCTCCGCTCTCAAATCTCAGATCTCAAATCTCAGATTTCAGAGGCCGCCGTCCGCGGCGGGCTGCGGCACTCGAGCGTTCACGTCGTTGGCGTGGGCCTGGACGGCCCGATTCCCGATTCCTTGGCCGGCAAGTGCTGGATGTACTTTCCAGAGCCCGAGCTGCCGTTCTACCGCGTGACGGTGTTCTCGAACTACTCGCCGAACAACGTCCCGAAGCCGGGACGCCAGTGGTCGCTGATGGCCGAAGTGAGCGAGGCCGGATCGTCGTGCGAGGACTCGCCGGCTTCGACGCATGACGCATCCCGCACGACGCACAACGAAATCGTCCGGCGAACGCTCGACGGTCTCAAGGCCGCCAGGCTGGTCCCGCCCGATGCGACTGTCGCAAGCCTCTGGCACAAGCGGATCGAGCGTGGGTATCCGACGCCGGTTTTGAGTCGCGACGCCGTACTGGAGAAGATCGAGCCTGCGCTGATCGAGCGGGGGATCCTGAGCCGGGGCCGGTTCGGCGCCTGGAAGTACGAAGTGGGCAACATGGATCACTCGTTCATGCAAGGCGTGGAGGCGGTCGACCGCGTCCTCCTGGGCCGGCCCGAGACGACCGTGCGATTCCCCGCCGAGGTCAATCGACAGCCGGCCTCGCGTCAGTGACGTCGTTTTCTCAAGTAGGAGGAGAGAGGCAGGAGTCTTGCGGGGGGGGCATGTCGCGCGCCGTTCCATTCCGGAGACTGGCGCAGGATCGGGCAGGCACGGGGGCTCGGCCCTTGTTGTTTCACGCATCTTGTCCTTGCTTCGGTTTGCTCGTTGTTCGGATGCCGGCTTGCACACGAGCGGTGCGTTTACCGCTTTGGGGGCTTCCAGCAGATGCCCGGAACGAAGCGGCTCTCTCGGGATCGGACGGATCCACGGCCTTGTCGTCGACCGTGAAGATCCGCCCCGTCTTCGGCCGGGCTTCGGGGCAGACGTCTTCACTGCGGAGCACTCCTGCTGGAAGCCCTAAAAGCGAAGAACGCATCTCGGGACCAGCCGGAGAGTCGATGATGTGCAAGCCATAAGCCCGAGATCGCTCCAAGATATGTAGAACAACACGGGGTCCGTCCCTGCGGGGGAGATGTCGCCGCAAAATGAAGAGGGCCGTGGGAAAGCGCCCACGGCCCTCTGTGTGACCAGTCAATTGATTCCACCGTTCAACTGGCGATTACTGAAGCATGTACGCGACGGCATTGAGGAACATCTTGGCGCCGTCATCGGACAGGTCAAACATACCGGCGGTCTCCGAGCTCTTGCTGTTGTTCTCGCGAGAACCGGTCAGGAACACCAGCCGAGGAGCGGCCAGGACGTCCGTCCCAGCGCCGCCGTCGTGTACCAGCGAGGCGCCGGCCGGCCATTCAGCGATCACCATGGCCCCAGCGGGACCGGTGGCCGATGATGCTGCCGCAACGGTGGCCAGGACTGTTCCGCCGGCGGTCGCCGGTTCGGTCACGATCGAGAGGCCTGCCGCATTGGTCCCATCGGTGGGATACACGGCGAGCCCGCAGAACGCATTGTCCATCGTGCCGTCGGTCAACGCGACGCCCGCGAAGATCGGGTGCGTCGGGTCAGTGACCGTCAGCTTGATGTCCCCGGTCGTGTCCGGGATGGTGTTGCCGGTATAGAAGCCCATGCGGTTCTTCCGGGCGACGTAGCCACCCGTGATGATCATGGGGGTGGTGACGCCGTTCCACGCCGTGGCGGCCGCATTCTGGAAACTGGTGCTGGCGACCGAGCGACTGACGATCACGAGATCCGCCGCATTGAGCATGGCCACGTCGGGGGTGCCCGTCTGAACGTACCGCACCACGTCGTAGCCCGCGCCCTTCAGCAGATCGGTGTATGCCACATCGGGGGCTGCGGTGAAGCCGACGCCGGCAGCGCCGGCCGAGGGGGCCTCGGTTCCATGGAAGGTGACCCAGACGATCTTGGCCGCGGGAACATCCGCGACGACGCCCAGCAGCTCGATCTCGGCGACCTGCATGCTATTGGCGTTGGGACCGCGAACGGCCGTGACCGCCACCTTGTAGTTGGTGAAGGACGCGGTGTTGGCGAACCCGATCGGAGTGACGTTCTTCCACTGGCGCGGCCAGGCGGTCGGCCGGGAGAAGTCGTCGATGGCGCCCTTGGCGATCAGCGTCCAGGGACCCTCGACGCCCTGATTCGAGCCGTACAGCTCGAAGGCGACCGGATCACGCTCCGCAGCATCGTTGGCGGTCGTGAAGGAAAGTCCGGTGACCACCGTCGCGCCGACAGCCGGCGTGATGATGATGCCGCAGGGCTGCGTGGCGCCGCCGAAATTCAAATACT
>JBDKUU010001134.1:0-1636 GCA_039679525.1 Phycisphaerales bacterium
GGGGATCTCAATCGTCTTCGGCGTGTATACCTTGATCTGCATGTAACCCATATCGGCAAGCGTCTGCTGGCGGTTGCACGGTTTCTGTCGATTTTGCCAGAACCCTGTATCTACCCGGTCCTGGCTGCCATGCCGGCCGGGGTGTAACTTGCACACTGCGAGGTTTATGCGGCGACCTGACACTGACACCGGCCGGGGGCCAGATCGGCCCCCTTGATAGCGAGAGTCTCTACATTCGCGCGCAATCAACCCGCCCGTCGAAAGCGGAGTTGCCTTGCTCTGCCGCCCTAAGGCGCATTATTATTGCTGAGGACTCGGCTTCCACCACGCCGCACACTACAATGGGCGGCCTGCGTCGCCGGGCCCTTGTCGCTTCGCCTCCATCGGAGAACAGCTATTATGTGCGGAATTGTGGGATATGTCGGGCCGCGTGACGCGAAGGAATTCCTCCTGCTGGGCCTCCACCGTCTCGAATACCGCGGCTACGACAGCGCGGGCGTGGCCACGATCTCGCCGTCCGGCAAGCTCCGCGTGGTCAAGACGGCGGGGCGCATCGCCCAGCTCGAATCGCTTCTGGGCACGAACAACTCGCATGGCAAGATCGGCATCGGCCCTACCCGCTGGGCCACGCATGGCAAGCCGAGCGACGAGAACGCCCACCCCCATCTGGGCGGCATGAACGGCGACATCGCCGTGGTCCATAACGGCGTTATCGAGAACTTCCATCTCATCAAGCAACGCCTGCAGAACGAGGGGTACGTCTTCCATTCGGCGACCGACAGCGAAGTGATCGCCCACCTGATCGACAGTTGCCTGAAGCAGCAGCCGCCGATCGAAGACATGGCGGCGGCCAACTATCAGCCGCTGGTGACGGCGGTCCAGGCCGCGTTGGCGCAGCTTCAGGGCACCTATGGCCTGGCGGTTCTCTTCCGCCGTTGGCCCCAGGTGATCATCGCCGCCCGACGCGGCAGCCCTCTGATCGTCGGCGTCGGCTCGGGCGAGCATTTCATCGCCAGCGACGCCTCGCCGTTGGCCGGCTTCACCGACAAGATCGTCTATCTGGCCGATCATGAGTTGGCCGTCGTCACGGCCGACAGCCTCCGGGTCCTCCACCGCGACCAGGGCTACATCAACCCGAGCGTTCATGTGCTCGACTTTCAGGCGGGCGACGTGGCCAAGGGCGGTTTCGCCCACTTCATGCTCAAGGAAATCTTCGAGCAGCCTGACACGATCGAAAACGTCCTTCGGGGGCGGCTCGACCGTGACGCCGCGACCGCCAAGCTGGGCGGCTTCAACCTCACGCCGCAGCAGCTCCGCAACTGCAACCGCATCATCATGACCGGGTGCGGCACGAGCTGGCACGCCGGTCTGGTGGGCGAGTATCAGATTGAAGCCCTCGCCCGGCTGCCGGTCGAAGTCGAGTATGCCAGCGAACTCCGCTATCGCAATCCGCCGCTCGACAACCACACCCTGGTGTTCGCCATCACGCAGAGCGGCGAGACGGCCGACACCCTGGCCGCCCTTCGCGAGATGAAGCGGAAGGGCTGCCCGACGCTGGGCATCTGCAACGTCGTCGGCAGCACGATCGCCCAAGAGACCGACGGCGGGTTCTATCTTCGGGCCGGACCGGAAATCG
>JBDKUU010001135.1:0-15285 GCA_039679525.1 Phycisphaerales bacterium
ACGATGCATTCCTCGATTTGTTCCAGTGGAGGCGGGACGAAGTTCTCGGAAAGACCTCGCAAGCGCTGAACATGTTCGCCGATCCCGCGGAACGAGACCGGGCGATCGCTCTTCTGCGCCGCCAGGGGCGCCTGCGGGATTACGAAGTCCGCATCCGCCGCAAGTCCGGTCAGGAGCGTCTCGCGCATCTATCGAGCGAGATCCTGCACGTTCCCCAGGGCCCATCCTTCCTGACCATTATCGAGGACATCACCGACCGCGCTCACGCGCAGGAAGCCCTGCGAGTCAGTGAGGAGCGGTTCCGCGGCTTGGTGACAGCCAGTTCGCAGGTGCTCTATCAGATGAGTCCGGACTGGAGTGAAATGCGCCAACTCCAGAGTCGAAGCTTCCTGGCCAATACGGACAAGTCCAGCCCTACCTGGTTGCAGGAGTACATTCCCCCGGACGATCAGCCGCGGGTGTTGGCAGCCATTGAGGAAGCCATCCGGACCAAGAGCGTCTTTGAACTGGAACATCGGGTCCGCCGCGCCGACGGCAGCCTGGGCTGGACGTTCTCGCGGGCGGTTCCTTTGCTGAATGCCAAGGGCGCAATCGTGGAATGGTTTGGGGCCGCGAGTGATGTGACCGAGCGGAAACGGGCGGAAGAGGCCCTGACCGCGCTGGCGGAGCACAACCTGGCCAACGAGGTCCAGGTGGTCAAGGACGGGGCCGAGGCGCTGGATTATCTGTTCCGGCGGGGCCGGTACGCGACCCGGCCCGCGGGCGATCCCGTGGTCGTGCTGCTGGATATCAAGATGCCACGGGTCGATGGGGTGGAGGTGCTGCGTCAGATCAAGAATGATCCCCAGTTGCGGCTGGTGCCCGTCGTCATGCTGACTTCTTCACGTGAGGAAAAGGACCTGGTGGAGAGCTATCGGCTGGGGGCCAACGCCTATGTGGTCAAGCCGCTGGATTTTCACGCCTTCATCGATGCCGTGAAGGAGCTGAGCGTGTTCTGGGCCGTGATCAATGAGCCCCCGCCGACTGCTGGTGTCAAGCAACAAGGCGATGTGATATCGAGTCCGCAGCGGCTCGATACAGGGCGATAGGAATCATGACCGAATCATTGCGAATTCTGCACCTGGAAGACGACCCGCTGGACACGGAGCTGGTGTCGGCACTGCTGCAATCGGAGGGGTTGCCCGCTCAAATCGACCGGATCGATACCTTGGGCGCGTTCCGGGAGGCCCTGGAGCGGGGCTCCTATTCGCTGATCCTTGCCGACTACACGATCCCCGGGACCGATCCGATGGAGGCCATGCGGCTGGCCAAGCGGCTCTGTCCGCAGGTGCCATTCATCTTCCTGTCGGGCACGATGGGCGAGGATTTGGCCATTGAGACGCTCAAGACAGGCGCAAATGACTACGTTCTCAAGCACCGGATGGCCCGCTTGGCGCCAGCCGTACGCCGGGCGCTCGCTGAAGCCGAGGAGCAGACCCGTCGCAGGCAGGCTGAGGAAGAGCTTCGCCGACTCAATGCGGAACTGGAGCAGCGGATCGCCGAGCGGACGGCGGAACTCGAGCATCGGACCTATCAGCTCCAGCGCTTGACGCTGGAGCTCTCGATGGCGGAAGAGCGGGAACGCAGACGTATTGCCGAGATCCTGCACGAGGACCTGCAACAACAGCTCGCCGCCGTCAAATTCCACCTCGGACTGCTGAGCACCCGCGCCAAGCGTGATCCTTCCCAACAGGCGCTGGCCGTCAGGCTCGACCGTCTTCTCAAGGACGCGATCGAGAAGTCCCGCAGCCTGTCCCACGAACTGAGTCCCGCCGTGCTCCACCGCAACGACCTTGCCGAGTCCCTCCGCTGGCTGGCGCACCAGATGCAGACCCGCTACGGCCTGACCGTCCATGTCGATTCTCTCGGCGAGGTCAACCTGCAGTCGGATGCACTGGCGATCTTCCTGTTCCGGGTCGCCCAGGAGCTCTTGTTCAACGTGGTCAAGCACGCCCGCGTGGGCGAAGCCCGCGTCCGCGTGCGTCGGATCGGTCCGTGCCTGGCCTTGTCTGTCCTGGATCACGGACGCGGGTTCGACCCGGGACAGTTGAAGGAGACTGCGGGCCTGGGGTTGCTCAGCATCCGGGAACGGATCGAGCTATTGGGCGGTTGGATGAAGATCAAGAGCGCCGCAGGCAAAGGCAGCAAATTCCACGTGGTGGTGCCTTACGAGGAACTCGCGACACCATATGTCGCGGTCGAACAGAAACCGGAGGGCCGTGCCAGGCAGGCCAAGTGCGCCGAGGGCGCCTGCCTGCGGGTGCTGCTGGCGGACGACCACGCGATCGTACGCCAGGGCCTGGCGTCGCTTCTGAAGGAGACGGATGGGATCGAAGTGATCGGCGAAGCGGCGGACGGTCGCCAGGCGGTCAACCTGGCCCATGCGCTTCGGCCGGACGTGGTCGTCATGGATGTGTCCATGCCCATGATGAGCGGAGAGGAAGCCATCCGGGTCGGTTCGCCTGCCTGGTCGAGGACATCACCGAGCGAAAGCAGGCTGAGGAGGCGCTGCGGGAGTGGAACGTCACTCTGGAGAATAGAGTCGCCCAGCGGACGACGGAACTGGAGCAGCGGGCTCGGCAGCTCGCGAAGCTGACGCTGGAGCTCTCGCAGACGGAGGACCGCGAACGCAAACGCATGGCCGACATCCTGCACGACGACCTTCAGCAGCAGCTTGCCGCCATGAAGTTCCATCTGGGTCTTCTGAGCGGCCATCTCCGGCGCGACCCGGAACAGCGTGCCAAGGCCGCTCATCTCGATCAGATGCTCAAGGACGCCGTGCAGACCTCCCGCAGCCTCTCGCACGAGCTCAGTCCCGCCATCATGAACCAGAACGACCTGGCAGAGACCTTTGAATGGCTGGCCCGGCAGATGCACGAACAACACGGCCTGGTCGTCCGCGTGCATACCCATGGCGAGGTGCTCCTGGAGTCCGATGCCATGAAGGCGTTCCTCTACAAAGCCGGGCAGGAGTTCTTATTCAACATCATCAAGCATGCCCGGGTGGATGAGGCGACGATCCGCCTGCGCCGGTTCAACGGCTACGTGTGCCTGTCTGTTGCGGACCACGGGCGAGGCTTCGACCCAAGGGCGATGAAAGAGACGGCCGGCTTTGGCCTGTTCAGCATCCGCGAGCGGGTCGAATTGCTCGGGGGCCGGATGAAAATCCGCAGCGCCCCGGGCCGGGGAAGCACGCTGCTGGTGATTGTGCCCCACGATCAGATCGCCAGCGAGGCACAACAGACTCGGGGCCGTGAACGCGAGTCTGCCGGCCCGTCTTTCGCTTGCGGTCCCAAGCCCGCGGTCCAGGCCCGGCGTCTGCGGGTGCTGGTGGCCGACGATCACGAGGTGGTGCGGCAGGGCCTGCGAGCCGTGCTCGAGGAAGCGGGTATCGAGGTGGTCGGCGAAGCGGCCAACGGCCGCGAAGCGGTGAACCTGGCCGTGCAACTGGAGCCGGATGTCGTCATCATGGATGTCACCATGCCCCTGATCCATGGGGACGGGGCGACACGCCAGATCCGTAAGCATCTGCCGGAGGCGCGGGTGGTCGCCTTATCCATGTACGACGAGCCTGAAACGAGGGAGCGGATGCGGCGCGCCGGCGCCCAGGCGTACATTCTCAAGACCGCCCCCTCGGAAGAGCTGCTCGCCGCGATCCGGGGCCGGAAACCAGAAGCATGATTTCACCAGGGGGGTCCGGAGGACGCTGGAGCCGGCGTACTGAACAGGCCCGGACAGGGTACGAATTCGCCAGGAATTTTGCTTGAACTGCTCTTGGTCGACTTCTTACTATTGTCCCACGGTGACTCGATGGTCGGCTCTGGGGCCGGATCGAGGAGGCAGTACGTGCAACGGGCATGTGCGGTGGAGCAGGCGTGCGATGGTTGGGCGGACTGAGGCACGGGCCAAGGATAGTCGCTTGCTGTAGATGGTTCGCGGGCATCTTTCCCGCCGAGCGGTATCTCTTGCCACAGGCGGTGCGAGCTGGAGCAGGAGCAGACGCTGGCTCAGGCCCAGTTGCAGTCCCTGCAACTCAAGACCGCGGCTTTGGCGGAGGAGCTCCAGATGCTCTCGGCCGAGGAGCAGGCCCTGCTTACCGCGACCGCTCGGGTCCAGGCGGAACTGGCCCGCGTGCGAGGCGCGGGTGCACACAAGGACATGACCAACGGGGGACGAAAGACTCATGGGAAGTAACGCAAGAACTCGAGAGAATCAGACGAGCGGCCACCCGGCCGGCGTTGACACCGCCGCGTCCGATTCGTGGGACCTGCGGCTCTACGTGGCCGGAGTCACGCCGCGGGCGGTCTCGGCCCTGGAGAATCTCCAGAGGCTCTGCGAGGAGCACCTGGCCGGCCGCTACCGGATCGAAGTCGTTGATCTGTTGAAGAACCCGCAATTGGCCCTGGGCGATCAGATCCTGGCGGTGCCGACGTTGGTTCGCAAGCTGCCGGAGCCGGTCCGCAAGATCATTGGGGATCTTTCCAACACCGAGCGGGTCCTGGTGGGTTTGGACCTGAGACCGCGATAGATGGGAGCGTAGTGCAGCATGACGAAGAAAGACTCTCAGTCCACACAAAAGGCGCTGGAAGCGGCGGCGAAGACCGCCGACCGGCAGAAATACGTCCTGCGCCTGTACATCACAGGCGTCACGCCACGCTCGCAGGAAGCCGTCCGTTCGGTGACCGCCATCTGCGAAGAGCACCTGGCGGGCCGGTATGAGCTGGAAGTGATCGATCTGTACCAGCAGCCGACACTGGCCAAGGGCGAGCAGATCATCGCCGCCCCCACGCTGATCAAGAAGCTGCCCGCCCCCTTGCGGAGGTTCATCGGCAGCATGGCGGACGAAGAGAAGATCCTCGTTGGGCTGGATCTTCGGCCCAAGAAATCCTGAGAGGGTGAATCATGAGCGAGGAGAAGAACGAGCGTCGCACCAAAGCTCAGTTGCTCGCGGAGATCGAGCAACTGCGCTGGCGGCTCGAAGAGGCCGAGCAGACGCTGGATGCAATTCGACACGGCGAGGTGGATGGACTGGTGGTAATCGGTCCGCAAGGGGAGCAGGTCTTTTCGCTCAGTGGGGCCGAGCACGTCTATCGCGTGATCATCGAGACGATGAACGAGGCCGCCCTGACGGTGACCCCGGACGGGACGATCCTGTTCTGCAACCAGCGATTCTGCGAACTGCTCAAGGTCCCGACGCGGGCGGTGATGGGCCGCAAGGTGACCGCGTTTGTCGCCGGGCCCCAGCAGGCGCCTCTGAAGAAGCTCCTGGCCGATGCTCAGACCCGTCCGGTGCAGCGACGGCTGACCCTGCGGGCCGAGGACGGCGCTGAAGTGCCCGTCCAGCTTGCCGCCAGTTTTCTGCAGACGGACGACAGTCCCAGCATTTGCCTGGTGGCTTCCGATTTGACCGAGCTGGAAGCCTCGGCCAACTCGATCCGTGTCCTGCGCGAACACCAGCAGGCCCTGGAAGAGAGCGAAGCGCGCTTTCGGGCGATCTTTGAGTCCAGCCAGGACGCCGTGATCCTCATGGACGATGAGGGGATCTGCGTGCAGGCCAATCCGGCCGCCCAGGCCATCTTCGACCGCTCTCCTGCGCAGCTCCTCGGGAAACGGGTATTTGACTTCTTCGGCTGGCCGATGAGTTTTGCGGCCCTCTGGCAATCGTTCCTGGCCCAGGGCAGCTTCCGCACGGAACTGCAGATGATGGGGGATGCCTGTGGACACGTGCGCCATGTGGACTGCTGCGCGGTGGCGAATATCCTGCCGGGCCGGCATCTGTCCGTCATCCGGGACATCTCCGAGAGCAAGCGCGCCCGACAGGCGTTGCAGGACGCGAACGAGCAACTCCAGACGCAAACGGAGGAGCTTCAAGCCCAGGGGGAAGAGCTCCAGGCCCAGAGCGAGGAGCTGCGGACCCAGTCGGAAGAACTGCATGTGCAGAGCGAGGAATTGCAGGCTCAGACCGAGGAACTGAGGATAGCCAACAAGCAGTTGAAGGAAAGCGAGCAGCGGCTGGAGGCTGCCCGCGTGGCGGCGGAGAACGAGCGACGCCGCCTGGAAGCGGTGATGGAGGCGCTGCCGGTCGGTGTGGCGATCGTGGACACCCAGGGAGGCCATACCCACGCCAACAATGCCTTCGAGCGGATCTGGGGCGGGTCCCGTCCCCCGGTCCATTCGGTGAGCGACTATGCGGCCTACCAGGCGTGGTGGGCCGATACGAGCAAGTTCGTCGCCCCCGAGGAGTGGGCCTCCGCACAGGTCTTGAGCCAGGGAGCGCCCGTCACGGGGCAGGTGCTGGAGATTCAGCGTTTCGACGGCTCCCGCGCCTTCGTCGTCAACAGCGCCGCTCCCGTGCGCGATGCCGAGGGCCGGATCGTCGGCAGCGCCGTGGCGATCCAGGACATCAGCGATCTGCACCGGGCGAAGACGGCGCTCCAGGCGAGCGAGGAACAATTCCGTACGCTGGCGGAGAACTCGCCGGACATGGTCAGTCGCTTCGACAGGCAGTCGCGATATCTGTACCTCAACGCCGCCGGGGCGCAGTTGCATGACTGCCCGGCCGGCGAGATCATCGGCAAGACGATTGCCGAAACCGGTATGCCCGAACCCTATCGAAGCCGGTGGCAACAGCGCATCGAGCAGGTCTTTGCCACGGGTTGTCCGCTGGAGGTCGAGGATCGCATTCCGGTCGCGGCCGGGCGGCGGCACTTCCAGTCGCTGTGCGTTCCGGAGCGGGATGCCGGCGGCAATATCGCCACGGTCCTGGTCGTCTCCCGCGACATCACGGAACGCAAGCGGACCGAAGAACTGATGCTGGACGTGAACGCCGCCTTGGAAAGCAAGGTGGCCGAGCGAACCAGGGAACTGGAGCATCGGGCCCGGCAGCTCGCGAAGCTGGCGCTGGAACTATCTCAGACGGAGGACCGCGAGCGCAAACGCATGGCGGAGATCCTGCACGACGACCTGCAGCAGCAGCTTGCCGCCATGAAGTTCCACCTGGGCCTGCTGGGCAGCCGCGTGAAACACGACGCTTCGCAACTGGCGGTCGTGACCCGGCTCGATGGGATGCTCAAGGACGCGGTGGAGAAATCCCGCAGCCTCTCGCATGAATTGAGTCCTGCCGTGCTCTACCAGGACGACATCGGCAGGACGTTCACATGGCTGGCCAGGCAGATGCAGGAACAGCACGGTCTGATTGTCCGCGTGGATGTCCACGGCGAGGTCCGCCTCCAATTCGACCCCATGAAGGCATTTCTGTACAAAGCCGCACAGGAGATGCTGTTCAATATCATCAAGCACGCCAGGGTCAGCGAAGCCGTGATCCGGCTGCGGCGTTGTGGACGGCACGTGTGCCTGTCCGTCGTGGATCGAGGGCGTGGATTTGACCCCAGCGGCCTGAAGGAGACGACCGGCTTTGGCCTGTTCAGTATCCGCGAGCGGGCCGAGCTGCTCGGCGGCCGCATGAAGATCCGAAGCGCCGAGGGCAAGGGAAGCACGCTGCTCCTGGTTGTCCCGGACGAGATGTCGTCTGACACGCCTGCCTCGGCGTCAGGTCACACTCAATGGGCGCAGAGGCCGGGGCTTGAGCGAGAGAGAACCGGTTCAGCGGCGGATGGACGCTGTCTGCGCGTGCTGGTGGCGGACGACCACGAGGTCGTGCGGCACGGGCTGATCGCCGTACTCAGGGAGGAGCCCGGCGTCGAGGTGATTGGCGAAGCGGCAAACGGCCGCGAGGCGGTGGATCTGGCGGTGCGACTGAAGCCCGATGTGATCATCATGGATGTCGCGATGCCTCTGATCCAGGGTGACGGGGCCACGCGTCAGATCAAGATTCATCTGCCCGACGTTCGCGTGATCGCATTATCCATGTACGACGAACCTGAGACGATTGAGCGGATGCGTCAGGCCGGGGCTGAGGCCTACGTGCTGAAGACCGCCCCCTCGGAAGAGCTGCTGGCCGCCATTTGGGGCAAGTAATCGAGGTCATCATGCGGACTCTCCGCCTCTGACGGCGGCGAACAGATCCTCGGCCGTGGCGGTCTTGATCACATAGCGCTCGGCGCCCGCCTGATGCATCCTCTCCGCCAGGCCGGGCTCATCGAACATGGAAAGTCCCACGACTCGCGTCTCAGGCATGCGCTGCTTGATCTGGCGGGTTGCTTCGTCGCCCTCCATCATCGGCATGGCCAGATCCATCACCACAACATTCGGGTGAAGCTCGGCGGCCATCTCGACCGCCTCGCGACCGTCGGCGGCCTGGCCGACCACTTCGATGTCTTCCTGCTCGTTCAGCAGAGTCGCCAGCCCCTCGCGCATGACTTCCTGGTCATCCGCCAGGAGCACACGGATGCGGCTGCCGGCTTCACGCGGCACAGGCTCGCCCGTTTGCTTCAGAGCGGGAGGCTCCTGGACTGGCTCGGCTTGCGGGATTGTGTCGCCCAGGGGCACGGAAATCCGAAAGGTGCTGCCCCGGCCCGGGGCGCTGCGGATCTTCATTCGGCCGCCGAGCAGTTCAAGCCGCTCGCGGATACTCAAGAGTCCAAACCCTGCGAGTTGCTTCAGTGATCCCTGATCGAAACCGCGTCCCTTATCACGGATGGTCAGCCGCAACTGGTTGCGCCGTCGTCTCAGGCGTACTGTCGCCTCCATGGTCTGCGCATGCTTGACGATATTGAACAGGATCTCCCGGGCCGTGCGGAACAGGAATGCCTTGATCGCGTCGGACGGCGCCTCGATGGGGCCCCGAATATCGACACGGATGACCAGGCCGTGCTTGGCGTGCATCTGGCCTGCCAACCATTCGATCGCCTCGCCGAAATCGCCATGGTACAGTATGGTCGGACTGAGCTCATGCGACAGATAGCGGGACTTCGCGATCGCTTCCTTGATCAGTCCTTCGACCGGCGCCACTGCTTCCTGGAGGGTCGCGTCCCCCTTGATCCGGCTGCCCAGCAGACCCAGGTGGAATTTCGCCGCCGCCAGTTGCTGCTGCAACTCATCGTGCAGGATCTCCGCGAGGCGCTTGCGCTCCTGGTCCTCGGCCTGCGACAACGCCACCGCGAGCTTTTGGAGTTGTGCAGCTCTTTGCTCCAATTCCGCCGTCCGCCGGGCGACCGTGCTCTCCAGCGTCCCGGTCAGATCCCGCAACTTCTGTTCCGTCTCCCGGATCGCCGTGACGTCGCGCAAGGTCACAATGGCCAGGATCAGATTCCCCTCATGGTCCCGCACGGGCGTGCCGCCGTAGGAGGCAAACCAGGTCCTGCCCGTCTTCTGGCAGCGGACGCGGACCTCCACGGCCTGGAAGGTCTCCCCTCGCAGCGCCCGACTGAGCGGCCACTGCTCCAGCGGGAGCAGCCGGCCCTGCAGATCATACATCTCGAAGACTTCCGGCAGATTGTCCAAATGCCGTTGCAGTTCAGACGCATCGTCAAATCCGTGGATGGTCAGCGCCGCCCGGTTCATATCCAGCAGGTTGCCCGCGGGGTCGAAGAGGATCAGGCCTTCCGTCATCTGGTGGAGTACGGCGTTCAGGCGGGCGGCATTGTGTTCATTCCATTCCTTTGCCTCCCGCAGCGCCTCCTCTGCCCGTTTCTGCGCGGTGATATCGACCGCCATGCCCTGGATGTACTGTTCGCCGGTTTGTTCATCCGTCAGCAGGACCGCAAAACCCAGGGCGTGAATGACCTTCCCATCCTTTCGCCGCAGCCGCCCCTCTCGACCCGGGAAGATTCCATCTCTTTGCAGTACCCGGACGGCCTCGTGGCGGAAGTCGGGATCGGCGTAGAAATCCGTGGATCGGTGTGTCAGGATCTCTTCCCGAGAGTCGTACCCCAGCATTTGCACCATCTTGTCGTTGCAGTCGAGGAGTATTCCATCCGCCCGGGTCACATAGGTCCCCACGAGGTCCGCCTCGAAGAGTTTGCGGAACCGCAACTCGGTGCGGCGAAGCCTCTCGGCGCGATCGACCAGATCTGCCGTCATCTGGAGGATGGCGCCGCGCAAGTGACGCACTTCCCTGGGATCCTCGGATTCCACCGGCGGTCCAGGCCGGCCTTCGCTCATCGACTGTGCCTGCTGCTCCAAGCGACGCAGCGGATTGGCGATTGTCCGGGCGATACGATAGGCGGTGAAGAATGCAAGAAGAGTAATCAGCGCTCCGAGCGACGCCTCCCGGGCGGAGGCGAGCCACACCGGCCCCATCACAACGTGCAAGGGACGGGACGCGCCCGCGACCCAGTCGATCCCTGCAATGGGCACGCGAGCCGCCACGCAACGATCGCCAGTGATGGCGGAAGCAGCAGTCCCTTGGGCGACATAGCCATCCATCGCCCGCCGCAAGAGCGGATCGGCTTGCCGCCACAGACCTCGCTGCTCCCACGTCAGAGATGCTTCGGGACTGCGATAGACCATCTGCCCCTGGCTGTCGAAGATCGCATAGGCGCCGCTGGCGGGCCGGTTCGAGGCAAGGGTCCGCTCACCCAGGCGTGTCGGATCAATGGCCGCCATGGTGATGCCCCGAAGCTCGCCTTCGACGTCGTAGACAGCATTCGCGATGATAAAGAGGGGCGTCTTCGTTACGCTCCCTGTCGGCATGAGATCGCCGAGGGCCCAGGATTGGCCTGCGAGGACCTTCTGGACGTAGGCTCGGCCGGAGAGGTCCCGTCCGATAAGATCGGGCAGGCTGGATGTCAGGACAAGGCCCTTCGGGTCGGCCCAACTCATGCCCCGAATGGTCGAGTACTGCTCCGCGACGATCCCCAGCAGTTCCTCGGCTCGCGCATCGGTGTACGGAGTGAGCGTCGCGATCGCCTGGCCGACCGTGCCGAGTTGTCTGCGGATATCGTTGAGATAGTTCGTGAACGCTGTCGCGACGCCTCGCGCCACCTCCAGCTCGGTCTCCATCGCCTCGCTGCGCCGCATGGCGAAACGCTGATAGTAGACCCAGCCCTGCAGAAGCAACAATGGCATCAGCGCCATCGCGATCAGCAGAAACAACCGTTCACGAATTCCATCGGGCAACAGGCGTTTCACCTTTCGACGCCACCACGCCGCAGAGCGATTCGTCGGTGCACGGCCCGCAGCGGTTTCATCCGCCGATTCCCTCATCTGATCCCTGCCTACGCCTTGCCTATCCTTGTCTTCGTAGGTCTCTCGTTTCCCGCTCGCCATGGCACCTCTCCGGGTAGTATCTCTGCTCTGTCTCGCATGTCGGTCGTCACACGATCCTTGCTGTTGACCTGCCTCATCGCGGATCATCGTAGGATAACTAAGCAACTGAGAACCTGCTATTAGGGGAATTCCGTAGTTCAAATCGTCTACAGGTCATCAGGGTGTCCCGCCCCGGGATCATGCGTCAACTCAAACTGGACAGTCGTCGATAGCTTCTTGCCCGTCCGGACCCTGCGCAAGTCACGCCAAAGTCCTGGCCGATGCACACAGGCGAACACTGCCGCAGGTGCTTGGTGTTGCGCGAAGTTATGAGTTTCACTCGATGGATCTCTAATTCGTCAGTCGGGGGTTCGAATCCCTCCGAACGCATTTTTCTTTGGGGGGTATCTGCGTTTGGGCCGGGCCTGATTTCTCCTTTGTCATTGTCACACGAGTTCTTGTGTTCACACGCGGGATGTGGTAGCTATGGACGCACAAAGAGCCTCTGGCAAAGGAGATTCGCTATGGCCGATTCTGACCTCTTCGCATCCAATGAGCGTGCTCAGTCCTCGTCTCCAAGATCCCCTCGTGAGTTGCCGCCTGCGCCGGCGGGTCCCTCCCGGCGGGAGTTCCTTCGGCACAGCGTGGTCGCGGCGGGGGCGGCGCTGCCTCTGTATTCGACGCTCGCCGTCAACGCGGCGCCGAAGAAGATCCGTATGGGCGTCGTCGGCGGCGGGTTCGGCACGGACTTTCAGTGGCACGAACACCCCGACTGCGTTGTCGAGGCGGTCAGCGACCTGAGGCCCGAACGCCGTGAGCGGCTGATGCAGGTCTACGCGTGCGCCAAATCGTACAACTCGCTTGAAGAATTGGTGCTGGACCCCAACATCGACGCCGTGGCGGTCTTCACCGAAGGGCCGAACCACGTTCGCCACGTGACCGAAGTGATGAAGCACGGCAAGCACGCGATCTCCGCGGTGCCGGCTGCGATCGGCGGGGGAGTCGAGGACGCCGAGCGGCTGCTCGACGTCGTCAAGTCCACCGGCCTGGCCTACATGATGGCCGAGACCAGCTACTACCAGCAGCCGTCGATCTCCGTGCGGAAGTTCCACCAGCAGGGCAAGTTCGGCGAGATCTATTATTGCGAGGCCGAATATCAGCATCCCGGCCTGGAAGCGCTCTATTTCGAGAACGGCAAACGCACCTGGCGCCACGGCCTGGCCCCGATGCACTACCCGACCCACTGCACCGCCTTCCTCGCCGGCGTCACGGGCGAGCGGCTGACCGACGTGACCTGCCTCGGCTGGGGCGACGACGATCCGATCTGCAAGGACAACGTCTACAAGAATCCGTTCTGGAACGAATCGGCCATGTTCAAGACGGACCGCGGCCACGCCTTCCGCTGCAACGTGTGGTGGAAGGGGGCCCATCGCGGGACCGAGCGGGCCCAGTGGATCGGCAACCGGATGAGCTTCTACTGCGGGGAGCCGAACGGGCTGCCGCCGGTGATCGTTCGTTCGGCCGAGGGACGCAAGGAGAAGGACGACGCGGGTTTCGTTCGCGATCTGCCCGAGATGGAGACGTACGTGCAGCCGCAATGGTGGAGCACGGACATGCTGCCGGAGCCCTTGCGGCACGACAGCGGGCATTACGGCTCGCACACCTTCCTGACACACGAATTCATCGACGCCCTGACGCACGACCGCCGGCCGACCGTGGACATCTACGAGGCCCTGGCGTACACCGTGCCGGGGATCGTCGCGCACGAGTCCGCCTTGCGAGGCGGCGAATCGATGAAGATCCCCCAGTTCAATCGGCCGGCGTGACGCCGGAGAGGAGCCTCCGAATGAGAATAGGGCTTTTGTCTTTCGCGATTTGTGCGATTCCGGCTTCCGTTGTCGCGGGCGGCCAGGAGGATCGAGTGGCCCAGCTTGCCAAGGAGGTCGGCGGCAAGGGGTGGATCGCGTACGCGGCCCGCGGGGAGAACCGGACATGGGACCTGTTCCTCGTGCGGCCGGACGGGTCCGAGTGTCGGAACATCACGAACACGCCGGATTTCGAAGAGGGCGGGCCGAGGTTCTCGCCGGATGGCAAGCAACTGTTGTATCGTCGCTTCGCCAAAGGCTCCGTCATCGATCATGATCTCTGGGGTTTCCAGGGAGACTTGATGATCGCCGGACCCGACGGCGCCAATCCCGTGCAGATCGGCGGCGACCGGGAGTTCCCCTGGGCATCGTGGTCGCCCGACGGAAAGCAGATCGCCTGCCTGACGCAGAAGGGTATTCAGATCGTCGACCTCCAGACGAAGAAGATCGTGCGGGAGATGCCGCGAAAGGGCATCTATCAGCAGCTCTTCTGGTCGCCGGACGGGCAGTGGTTTTGCGGCGTGGCCAACGCCCGCATGATGTGGACTGTCGTTCGGATGGATGCCCGGACCGGCGACCTGACCATCGTGCACGAGTTCCAGAGTTGCACGCCCGACTGGTTCCCCGACTCCAAGCACCTCATCTTCCCATCGCGGCCCGCGGGCCAGGACGGGTACGGCTTCACGCAGCTCTGGATGGCCGACGGCGAGGGCCAGGAAGCCAGGCTGATCTTCGGCGAGGACGGCTACCACATCTACGGCGGGGCCCTCTCGCCGGACGGAAAATATGTGCTGTTCACGCGATGCCCCAACGACGGCGGCGGCTCGGAGAAATCCGGGGCGCCGATCTGCGTGATGCGGATGGCGGACGCTCCCGCGATCGCCGGCCCGAGCCCCGCTCTCAGGAAGGCGCACCCCGACGCCAAGGACGCTATGGTGCTCCAGCTTGTCGAAGGCTGGGAGCCGTGCTGGACATATGCCGAGATAGGAGTTGGCAAATGAGGACAGTCTCGACTCTGGTGTTGTTGTCGCTCGTGTCGCTGGGGGCCTCCTGTGCGAAGAAGTCGCAGCCCGCGGCGGCGGTGGACCCGAATGTCACGACCCGCGGCAGCATTGAGGTCACGGCCGAACTGGCAGAGATCCGCGGCGATTTGATCGACGACCCGATGTACGATTACGCCCACGTGATGAAGTACAAAGTCCTGCAGGTCCACCGGGGCAAGGTGGACAAGGACGTGATTTACGTCGGGCACTACAACCCGGCGGAGCCCCGCAGCAGCGTGGCGGACGCCCGCGTCCAGGAGATCGGCGGCAACGTCAAGCAGTTCCGCGTGGGCGACGTGCACCGCATGGCGATGGAGGTCCCGATCGACGATCACTACATGGGCGGCATCATCAACAAGTACTTCGGCGAGGTGAACGATCCCATCTACTGGGCGATCTGGACAGACAAGGCCGCGAAGTGATCGATGGCATTCACGTCTCACATCTTTCTCTTCTATTTCCTGCCGACGATTCTGCTGCTGTACTGTCTGGCCCCGCAGCGATGGCCGGCGATCCGCAACGGGCTGCTGCTCGCGGCCGGGTACGTCTTCTATGCGTGGGTGAGCCCCTGGTTTGCGGGGCTGCTCCTGGGCATGACCGTGGTCAACTACGGGCTGTCCCGCATCATCGCAGCGGCCGGCGAAAAGAAGACTCGGGTCTTGTGGACGGCTCTGGCCGTTGCCATTGATCTGGGCGTGCTGGGCTTTTTCAAGTACGCCGTGTTCGTCGAGGAGAACCTTAACGGCATCCTGTCGCTTGTCGGCCGGGACGCTCTGCCTGCGCTCAAGATCGCTTTGCCTGTCGGCATCTCGTTCTACACCTTCAAAGTCATCAGCCACGTCATCGATGTCTATCGCGGGCAGTCGCCGCCGGCACGGTCGCTGCTGGATTTCGCGTGCTACGTCTCGTTCTTCCCGCAGCTTCTGTCGGGCCCGATTCAGCGATTCGGCACGATCGACGCCAAATCGGATCCTGTGCCGACCTTTGCCGATCAGCTTGCCGCCCGCTCGCAGACGCTCGACAAGTTCTCCTGGGGCGTGGCCCTGTTCATGCTGGGGTTCGCCAAGAAGATCCTGCTGGCGAACGCCGTGGCCCAGGTGGCGGACGCGGTCTTTGCCGCGGCGTCGCCGGGGACGATCGACGCATGGTTTGGGGCCCTTGCGTACTCGTTTCAGTTGTACTTCGATTTC